>DAIPJT010000011.1:0-11806 GCA_036770125.1 Patescibacteria group bacterium | reverse complement strand
TAGACATATCCGATATTTCCTTCAAAGTGGTGGCTTCACGCCAGGATTTATCAAGGCGAAACTTCACCAGACGCGGAAACCGGAGAGCAAGACCGGAGGAATGCATCGGGCTAACGGTAATATCATCAGCCGCCAACTCTACCACTACCGAGGGGGTTACCCACACATCCGGCTCGTGCAGTTTATTAACCAACCCATACTCTTTGGGTTTGGCAGCTACCGCTAATTTCTCCAATTTACTGTTTAAAGTTTTGAATTCTTCATCGGTCAAACCGGTTCCGACTTTGCTAATCGATTTAATTTGCTCGCCATCCAACACCCCCACCAAAAACTGTCCCACGCCAAAGGTGGCTCGTTTTCCCCTGCCCTTGGAGTAACCCATGATCACACAGTCTACCGTGTCCAACAACTTTCCGGCTGAGGTTTGTTCATCTTTCATTTTGACCCACCGCCAGCCCAAACGACCCGGAACGTACCCGCTGTCCACTTTTTTAATCATTATTCCCTCAAACCCCAAGGCTATTTTTTCTTTATACCAAACCAGCATCTCTGAAGGCTCCGTGGTAATCTTGCTTTCCACCAAAACCAACAAATTGCCCTTGCCTATTATCTCCAAAAGTTTCTGGCGCCTGTCCAGGTAGCTTTTACCCATCAGGTTAACCCCATCAACCAGCAAGACGTCAAAAACATTAAAGGTTACCGGCAAGGTGTGTTTTTTTTCTTCAATGCCATACTTTCGCCGCCTGGTCATGGTCGTTTGGAAGTCAGCCATCTTTTTTGTCTCCTCATCCACCCCAACCACCTCACAGTCCAAAATGACCTCTTTGACTTTCAATTGCCTGTAAATTGCCGACAATTCCGGAAACATCCAGCCGACTTCATTAAGGTTCCGAGTAAAGCCTTTAATGGGTCCTTTAGCAGAAAAATGAATTTGGAGCCTTAGGCCGTCAACCTTAGGTTCAATAGCCACCTTGTTCATTTTGGCCAATATTTCTTTGGGGTTTTTTAAGCGAGCCGACAACATGGACAAAACCGGGATACCCAACACCGGTGCCACTTTTTGAAGACTGGTTAACGCCGGATCTTTTTTAACTTTCTCGGCCAACAAACCCACGTCGGGCACAACCTCATAGGCTTTATTAATGACACTACTTTTGCTTTTATCTCCCGCCAACATCCAAGACAGGGCGTCAATCACGGTTTTGTCGGAAAAACCTAAGCGCAACTTACCCAAAACCATTCGGGTGATGTATTTCGCCGACAAGGGATCAACGCTTACCAGCAGTTTTGACAAAGTATCAATTTTCCTCTCCACACTGCCCTCACCACTGTCCTGAGCCAAAGCCAGCAACTGGTCGTAAACGACCACGCTGTCATCCCGCACTCTTTTTGTCATCCCCGACCTGATCGGGGATCCATGCTTTCCTGTCCTGGATTCCGTATCAAGTACGGAATGACACCAAAAAGCGG
Source organism: Patescibacteria group bacterium (assembly GCA_036770125.1). Taxonomy (GTDB): domain Bacteria; phylum Patescibacteriota; class Microgenomatia; order UBA8517; family UBA8517; genus DAIPJT01. Next base: position 10,336 of record DAIPJT010000011.1, on the reverse strand, counting down.
TGTCCCCCAAATCCCCAGATTGTTTATATTTTTTGATAATTTCTGTCTCGTCCACCCGGTAGGCCTTGGCAATAGCACGAGCTACCACTTTGTCGGCCATGTTAAAAACGACCGTTTCATACCGGGGAGCCAGGCTCCCCAAAAGCAAGTAAACCATTTGTTTGATTTCACCCGTCTCAGTTTTGGTAAAAAGTTCGGACAAAATTTCCGTAATAGTTATCCGCGAAGCCGTTTTGTCCAATCGGGCTAAATAGTCGGCAAAGTCAGCAATTTTCATACACCCAAAAAGTTGGTCATAATCGAAGCTAAAATAATCACTATCCCCACCATTACACTACTCCACCAATTTTCCTCTTTGCTCCAAAGTTTGGTCAAGCCATTGAGAAAAATCGCCAAGCCAAAGACAAAAGGCATAAAGAACAAAACGTACTGCATTTGCATTGACATATCAGTTATTTGCTGGCCAGAATATACCTGGCCGCTTTGGTTGAGCCCTGTTTTTTAAGTATCCCCTTATCCACCAAGTCGCGCACGTCACGCAAAATCGTATCCTCCGACACCATTCGCAGGAGTGATTTCAAAGGTGCCATCCCAACCCCTCCCTGATCGGTTATGTACTCCACGATCCGCATTTGCCGTTCAGACAAGGGGATTTGGCGACCGATTTTTAACTTCAAGCGACTATCCAGTGATAACCGTTTCACTTTTTCTTTGATTTTGACCAGCTCTATGGCCACTACTCCGGTAAAGTACGACAACCAGGCCGTTAGGTCCCGCTCAAAGACTTTTTCACCCGTTTTATCGACTTCGGTGAAAGCCTGATAATAGGTTCCCGGATCGGCGTCAAAATGTTCTTCCAGAGCAAAAAACTTTTTGATGTCAAAACCGTCTTTGATTAAAACCAGGTTGGCAAAAGACCGGGCCGTTCGGCCATTGCCCTCAATAAAAGGGTGGATGGCTGAAACAAGATAGTGGGCAATACCGGCTTTTAAAATGGAATGCACTTCACGAGCAACCGGTGAATTCAACCAGGTCAAAAACTCCCCCACTAAAAACGGCACGTCAAAAAACTGGGGTGGGCGTAAAATAACCTCACCCGTATCTTCGTTTTTGATAACCACCGAGGTCGTTCTGAAAATACCAATTTTTCCAGGGTCCACAATCCGCTCCACCACCCGTTTTTGAATTTCTTTCAAGTCCCCTTCCGAATAGTTGGGGACTTTGGCCAACTCGTCCAAAAACCCAACAACGTTTCGATAATTCACCACCTCCTGAATGTCCCGAGCCCGGGCCATGACCGTTTCCCCCTCCAAGACCTTCTTGGTTTGCAAAAAAGTCAGGTCGTTGCCTTCAATGTGAGTGCCGTGGTGGACCGTTCGCATCACTGCATCGGTTTGAAACTGTTTGGCAAATGAAGGAACCAGGGGCGCGTTTTCAATTAATTCCTTGGCCGCCTCAATTTCACCTATGTGGCACAAGATACTATTGGTAATGGTGTATTTGGGAGTATACATTTACCCTATTGTACCAAAATTCCAGCAAAATATGCGGGAATTGCGTTAGCCAGGTCGTCGGCATTGTAATTAACCCCCACAGTTTTATACAATTCATCAGCTGTTTTTTTAACCAAATAAGCAGCACACGAGGCCGCCAAAAAAGGGTCGTTTTTGGCCAACAACGCCACCGTTAATCCGGCTTGCACGTCCCCGGTCCCGCCTTTGGTCAAACCGGCATTGCCTCCCCGGACAATCGTGGTTTCCGTGGGGGAAGAGACAATCGTTCCCACACCCTTTAAGACAATTGTCAGATTATATTTTTCGGCTGTTTCCCGCACCAGCTTGGCGTCCAAAACGGCCGTTGGTTCGTTAAAAAGAATTCGAAATTCCTTTTGATTGGGGGTAACTACACAGCCAACCGGCAAAATGTCGGGCTTGATAACCTGAATACTCCCCGCGTCTACCACCCACCTCTTGCTGGCATATTTGGTTAATAATTTTTCGGTAATCTTTTTGGTTTTCTGGCATTCTTCATCACAGATATCAATTTCTTTAATGATGTCTCTTTTCATCTCCGTCCCAAAACGGCGAAAGCCGACACCAATCAAAACGGCTTCCGACTTGACCACATATCCTTCCATCTCGTTCCAGGGCACCCAAATAAAAGGAAATAAGCCGGCCTTAATTTGGGAAGCCACCTCTCCTACACTGGGATCGGGGGAGGCAAAAAAAACCGCGTCGGCAAAACGGGAAGCGGTTTTAATGGCCATCAAAGGAGCCCCGTGGAAAAGTTTGGAGCCGCCGATCACGGTGATTAAACCATTGTCATTTTTGGTTGAATTATGACTGGTTTTATGCAGTTTCTGCAGACTCAAAGGGTCAAAATAGTTCATTCACCCAGTATATCCTGAAGATCTCTTCTCTGCTTAGCCGCTTCCTCAGCCGAATCAATGTAAGACTGTTTCTTCTTCTCGATTCCATTAATCCTGTTAACTAAACGCCTCAACCTAATATCGGCAAGAGCGGCAGTGGCGGCCAACCTATCGTAATGGCCGTTAAACTGAGGTAATTCTCTGCCAACTATGAGAAGGGCTTCGTTTTTCTCATTTTCTGCCGATCTGGTGGTCATCAAGCTCAATCATATTCCCTTTGGGCAATTCGTCAAGATAGTGTTCATCAGCTGTGGTGATAATGGTTTGGAAACCGGCCAGGTTGGCAGAAACCACCTTACGATGTTCGTGGTCCAGTTCCGAAAAAATGTCATCCAGCAACAAAACCGGTTTTTCACCCGACATCTGCTCCACAAAAGCAATTTCCGATAACTTTAGCCAGAGTATTCCCATTCGCTGTTCCCCCCGTGAACCGTACGTCGCCAGGTTCTGGCTATTGGTATTTATTTGTAATTTGTTATTTGTAATTTGTAATTTCGAGACGACACGAAAGTCGTCTCGGTGCGGTCCAACCAGAGTGGTCGCCGAGGCGACTTCTTCCCTGGCATACTGCAAGAGCCGGCTTTCGGAGATACCCGACTTATCATAGACAACGTGATATTGTCTGTCTGTTGTCATCCCGGACTTGATCCGGGATCCAGGTTTTTTTTGTATGGACCCCGTATCGGGGTACGGGGTGACAGTAGAACTGTCATTTAGAAAATCAATAAAACGCTCTCTTTGCTGGTTGATATAATCTCCGTTTTTGATTAATAACTCATCCCAAAACAACAGCTGGTTACGAGAAGCCAGGTCTTCCCTGATTTTCCAAAGCAAACGGTTTCGCTGGCGCAAACCCTTCTCATACACCAGCATGGCTCGCCGGTATTCCCGGTCAATTTGCGAAATCGCGTGGTCCAAATACCGCCGCCGTTGGCTTGGGGAACCGGTCAACAAATCCATGTCCCACGGGTCAAAGAGAACGGTTTTTAATACCCCAGCAAAATCAATCAGCCGTTTGGGAATGTCATTAACTAAAAGCTTTTTGCGTTGGCTTTTTTGCACCAAAGTTTCCCCGACGATAATTTCCCCATCAGTTAACACTATTTCCAGTTCGTTATCACTTACTGATCCCTTTACCCGACCCACTTCTTCTCCGCTGGTAATCATTTCACTAACCAACTGGGCTTTAAAAGACTTACCGGTGGACAAAAGGTACAAGCTTTCCAAAATATTGGTTTTGCCGGAAGCGTTGGGGCCCAAGATAATATTTACCCCTTCGTTAAATTCAATCTCTTTTTTTTTGAAGCTTCGGAAGTTTTGAAGTGAAAGATTGACAATATTCATAAGACCAAGTATACAACACACCTGTCATCCCACACTTCCCCCTCTGTCATCCCGTGCTTGACACGGGATCCAGGTTCTATTTGTATAGATTCCCGATCAGGTCGGGAATGACATACGATTCCCGCCTTCGCGGGAATGACAAAATGTAGTATATTTAATATTGGAAAGCAGGTGATTTCATTTATGTCAAAAAAAACGAATAAAACTTTAATTGCCATTGTCCTGGGGACCTTAGCTACCGGCATTGCCTTTTTATTAAGAGGTCTATCCATGAGAGAGGAAAAACCAGTGTCCAAAAAGGCCACTACCAAAAAGAAAGCCAAAAAGTAAGGCCGACTTGACTAAACATACATCATGGTGTATGTTTAGACCATGATAAGAACGCAGGTCTATTTACCTAAAGAGCAGATTGACGAGCTAAAATTAATGGCGTGGTCCCGCAAGACTACTGTTTCTGATGTCTTGCGTAACCTGATCGAAGAAAAAGTAGCTACCCTTGTTCACTCTGTAAAAACTAAAAACAAAGCGCCTAAAAACAGAAACAACTGGCTGTTGTCTTTATCTAAAGAGGCCGAAAAAAGAGGTTTTAAAGGCCCTTCTGACTTATCTACCAATATGGATAAGTATTTGTATGGCTAATCGAACTTTCGTTGACTCAAACTACTTTATCTCGCTTTATAACACCGGTGACTCAAATCACAAAAAGGCCGATGCTTTTTCAAGCAAAATTATTAAGTCTGGAATAAGTGAGGTTATATCTAATTATGTCTTTTCAGAAATTGTTACTGTTACCTCCCAAAAAGTATCAAAAACAGCAGGTTTACTCATCGGTAATAGATTAAGGGGGCAAAAAAGGTTGACAATTATTCATATTGATCAAAAATTACACGATGCAACCTGGGAAATTTTCAAAAAGGTCAATTCCAAAAACATCAGTTTTGTTGATTGCAGTATTTTAGCCGTGATGAAGGAAAATGACATTCGACATCTTGTAACTTTTGACGACCACTTCTCAGCTTTCAAAAAACTCTACCGCTTCAAAATTAACGCCTTTTAATTTTAGCTTCACAAGCCCTGCTCTTGCGAAGCTAAAATAATTACGCATTGGCGAATTTATGCAAAACGGATGAAACCAGCGTCTGGTAAGGGATACCTTCTTCAATCGCCTTGCTCCTTAGTTTAATTACCACTTTTTCTGACAATCTGATGTTTATGTTTTTGGTCTTATTTAAAGTATTTTTTGCCACCGACATTAAATCACTTTTAGCTTTCCTAAGGTTTTTGACAGGTTTCCACTCTCCGGCTTCAACTTCCTTTAAAAGCTTCTCCTCTTCTTTTGTTAATTCATAATACTTCATTTTGGGGCAAGAGGTGAGCTTGCGTGGCTAGCTTCTAGTCTCCCGTAAAATCCTCTAATTTCCTATATAATACCATTATCTGAACATTTTAATCATCACCGGCACTTACACCCCCAGCACCAATGGTGTGGCCATTTGCACGGCCATCCAAAAAGAGCAATTGGAAAAACGGGGCCACCAGGTCTGGATAATTGCCCCTAAACACCCAAAACAAACCCCCGAAAAAAACGTTATTCGCCTGCAATCATTAACCAACTCTAAAGAGCCCGACTACCCAATTATTCTCCCTATTCCCGACAAGGAGTTTCTAAACGACATCCCCAGAAAAATCGATCTGGTCTATTTTCAACACCCTTTTCTAATTTCCGATATGGCTTTTTTGGTCGCCAAATTTTACAAATGCCCGACTGTTTTTTACTACCACACCCAGTATGACGAATATGCCCATCAATATCTTCCCAAATTTGTACCCCATCTGTTCATTACCCAAACCATTAATAAATATCTAACCAGAACACTTAATAAAGTCAGTCATATCGTGGTTGGCTCACCCACTTTTGTTGACAAATTAAAAACCTTAAAGGTTGCCACTCCCCACTCCGTGATTCCCATCACTCGTCAAATGCCAAAACTGGGAAAAATTAAAAAACAAAAAATAACTCTTTGTGTTACTAGAATGTCCGAGGTAAAAAACATTAACACCCTGTTAAAAACTTGGGCAGGGATAAACACAACCGGTTGGAAATTGGTATTGGTGGGCGACGGTCCGGACAAAACGAAGCTGGAAAAGTTGGCCCGGAAATTAAAACTGACTAACTGTCGGTTTACCGGGCGGATCAATCATGGAAACATTTGGAGCTATTACCAAAAAGCCAGTTTGTTCGTCTTCCCATCCCTTACTGATGTTCAACCGGGAGTAATTTTTGAAGCCATGTTTGCCGGACTTCCTATCGTCGCTTTTGACGCTCCAGGACCGGCCGATTTTACTGTCCACCAACAAAATAGTTTTTTGGCCAAAAACAACCAAGGATTTACCGATTACCTGAAGAAACTTTTGAATGACAAAAATTTACGAGACAAAATGGGGCAAGCCTCATTAGAAATTTCCAAAAAATATACTTTGGACAAATCCATTGACCAAATTGAAGCGTTGTTTTTGCGTCTCAAAACAAATCCTTAGCCACCGAATTCCAATACTCTTCCCCGTCTCCATGACCACCCTTGGGCAAATTGGTCACTGGTGTGTCCAGAGCGGAAACAACTCTGTGGTATTTTTTAGTATTAATTATCCGATCATCTTCAAACAAAAAAATTCTCTTTTTTGTATTTAATCGATTAAATACAACCGTTAAATTTTCATCTACTCCCGCCAACAAAGAGCCATAAACCGAGTGGTGAAATTTTTTCATTCGAGCCTTTGTAAACTTAGGGGTTTTGGGAGACCGGAAAATTTGTCTCACCAGCGGGTTGGTCACCAACCGAGAGGCAACCCAGGTAAAAATGTGACTGGTCACCAAAGGTCTAGCCATTTTAACCATCATCCGTTGCCAGGTGGAGGTAACCAAAACCGGCAAAGAATTAAGAAGTGTCAAAGAGGATATCTTGTGGGGATAACGGGTGGCGAAATCCACGGCCACTAAACCATCAAAGGAAAAACCGGCCAAGTGAACCTTGGCGAGTTTATGTTTTTCCATAAAACTGTGAACAAAACTGGAAACGTCTTCCAAATCCCAAATGCCCTGGTAATGCAAATATGGCATATCCAAAACAATTAAGTGCTGGTTACTGTTTAGCTTATTAAAAAGCGGTGCAAAATGGGTAACCGTATCAGCGTAACCCGGCAAAAGAAGTGTCGGTGTCTTTTCTTTATTCCCCGCTTCGGCAAAGTGAAAGGAAATCCGATCCCCCAAAAAAATTTCAAACGATTCGCTTAGGTTGAAAAAAACATTAAAGATGTGGGGTTCTCCCATGAGTTTCTTGATTAATCGGCTAGTTATCCTTTTGTGTCCAAAAGACTCCATCCGCGTCCAGGCAAAAAAATCCAAAGTGTCCGCATCCTGTAAAAGCTGAGTATACAAATCTCCGGTTTTATGAAGACGCCGGAAAGGAAAACTGTGGGGATGTCGGGAAATTGCTCGGGCTATAACCCGAATATCGTATCCGCCAACCCCTTTTTCCCGCAAAAGTTTAATTGCCAGTCTTTTGGCAACAAAACCTTCAAAGAGGTAGGCGTACCAACCGGGTAACTTAACCGTGTAAGTTAAGTCATGAAGATAACAGGAGGCAAGCAAAGTGTTTCGTCTGACCCTGCGACGCTTACGAATATCCAATCGACTCAAAATAGCTCGGGCATTTTCTTCCAAGCGTTCCAGGTGACCCCAATCGTGTTGGGAATGCTTGGGCATTTTCTCACGGACGTACTTTTTTATCTCTTCCAGTTGGGCAGTTGAAATCATATCAATTCTGACACTTGGGACAAAAGTAAGTCCCCCGACCACCTAATTTTATTTTCTGAATTACCCCTCCACAATTATTGAGACACTTTTGACCTTCTCTGGAGTAAACCAAAAAGTTTTTATGATAACTGCCCTCTTGACCCTCTAAAGTAACGTAGGCCTGCTCACTTGATCCCTGTAACTTTATGGCACGTTTCAGGATAATTTCCACGCTTTTGAACAGTTTTTCAACCTCTTTGGTACTCAAACTGTTGGCTGGTCTCTCGGGGCGAATTCCGGCCAAAAATAGACTCTCCACCACATAAATATTTCCCGCACCGGCCATTTTTTCCTGATCCAACAATAACACTTTAATAGGTTTTTTTGTCTTTGATAAAACCTCGGAAAAGTATGGCAAGGTGATATCTTTTAACCACTCCGGCCCCAGTTTTCCGATAAAACCCGAAGTATTCACCAATTCAGTCGGCACAACTTTTACATAACCAAACCGTCGGTAATCATTAAAATAAAGAGTTCCTCGGTTTAAGGTAAACATCACCCCCGTATGCTTACCCGGTGCTCCTCCAATCACCTTATCGGAAAAAACCGACTGCGAGCCCTTTGGGGTATACAATAGTTGACCGGTCATTTTAAGGTGAACCAAAACGGAAGAGTTATTGTCAAAATCCAACACCATTACTTTGGCGAAACGCCTAACCGAAATGATTTTTGTCCCGATTAGTGTTTGCGGGTCACCGGTAAACAATTTAGCAATCAACACTTTAACATCCAGCACGGTTTGGCCAACAACCGTCTTTTCTAACTGGCCAGCAATGGTCTGTACTTCCGGTAATTCAGGCATATTATTTAATTACTATATCTGTATCACTTTTTCGTGCCTCCAAGGAGAGACCTTGGAGGCACAAGTTTCTCAACTCCTTCAATAAATTTCTCTTTGCTGAATCTCTTGGCGTTTTCTTGTATCTCTTTTTTATTCCATTTAGTTTTTTCTAGTCGTCTAACCGCATCTGCTAAATTCTCGACTGTCAGTTCATCAAAAAACACTCCCGTTTTTCCCTCAATCACTGTTTCCAAATAGCCCCCTCCCCTAAAAGCAATTACCGGCCGGCCGGCGGCCTGGGCTTCCACCACAGTCATACCAAAATCTTCCTCTTTGGCCAAAGCTAAAAAGGCCTTACATTCACCATAATAGCGATACAAATCTTGGTCATTAACCCTGCCTGTCATTTCCACCCAGTTGTTATCCAATTTTTCTAAACTACCATCCAACCATTTCAAGCCGGCTTTTTCCCCGACAATCTTCACTGGTGTTTTTGTTTTCTTGGCCAACTGCATGGCCAGTTCAACCCCTTTTGCCCCTACAATTCTGGATACCAGCAGATAGTAGTCTTTGGGTTTCAAATCCGCCGTAGCCTTGATTATTTCTTCTACACCCACCGGTGGATAAACCACTACCGAGTCCCGACGATAAAATTTCTTGATTCTTTCGGCCACATTTTTCGAATTAGCAATAAACAAATCAACTTTTTGCGCCGTTGAAAAGTCAAACATCCGTAAAAAATGGTTGACGATGGTGGCATAAACTCGCACTGGCCAGTAACGTTGCCACTCAATTGAAGTTTGGTAACCATAAAGATACCGTGGCGGGGTATGGCAATAGCAGATTACTCTAGTCTTTGGACCAACCCTTCGGCCAGAGGCCGATCCGCCTTTGGTGGAAAAACCACGAGTAATGTACCAGGAAGCCGACGAGATCACCAAATCGTAGTCTGAAAGATCAAAACTTTTCCAGATAAAAGGCGCTAAAAATCTTAAGGGGCTATAAAGATTCCAGTGTTTAATCAGGGGAGCAAAATACGATTCAATTATTTTTACTCCAGCAAATTCTCTGCCGGCAACCGAATTCCTGTCACAGAAAGCCGTATAAATAGGAGCGTCGGGGTACATTTCAGTTAATACCTTTAGCACCCGTTCGGCTCCACCGTATTCTTTTAAATAATCATGGACTAAAGCTACTTTCATATGTAAACATTATACCTTATTGTCATCCCGTGCTTGACACGGGATCCAGGTTTTTATTTCTCTGGACCCCGGATCGGGTCCGGGGTGGCACATCTAAATCAAACTCATTTGTTCTATATTTTTTGTTTTTATTTTGGTTATAACCGTTTTTGTCTGTGTCATTTTAGCTAAAAAACTGCGAAAACCAAACTCCTGATAAAAATCGGCTACGGCCACTGACTGCATATTCCAACTATTACATTTTTCAAGATCAAATTTCACCGGAACCTCGGTAAAAATCGTTGCCAGTTTATGGAAAAACAAGGCGTCTTTAGCCCCTTTCTCCAGTTTAGTCCGAACTGTAGGACTGATTTCATCTAGATGTTTGTAAATGTTTTCAACGCTCTGGTACTTCACAATTAAATCTCTGGCCGTTTTAGGGCCAACGCCGGCCACACCGGGGTAATTATCCGACGAATCCCCGACTAAGGCTTTGTAATCCACCATTTGGATGGGAGCAAAATCAAACTCGGCTTTGACTTCTTCCTCACCCCACAGTTTACCGTTACTCAAGCCTTTGGTTGGAGTAAAAACTTTTACTTTCTCGTTAATCAACTGAAAAATATCCCTATCCCCCGTTACAATTATCGTTTCATTTATCATTTGCTTTTTTAGCATTTGGCTTTTCGCAATTGTTCCAATCACATCATCCGCCTCATAACCCCCTTTACTGATAAAGCAAATGTCAG
>DAIPJT010000082.1:0-2154 GCA_036770125.1 Patescibacteria group bacterium | reverse complement strand
ACCGATATTTTTGAAAAATATTTGGAGGGCGGGGAGGTTAAACTCGTTTCGGTAACCACCACGGTGGACTTTGAACGCTTTATTAACGGCAATTCCCGTTTGGTCAAGCATTTGGAAAAGGTGGAAGTCTTGCCTCCCACCCGAGATGAGGCTTTAATCATCCTGCGGGATTATGCCGATGAGTGGGAGAAGCAATTTAAAGTAACCGTGACGGCTCAGGCTTTGCGCAAAACGCTAACCGGCTCCGATTGCTATATTGCCGATATCCCCTTTCCGGAAAAAGCCATTGATTTGTTGGATTTGGTGCTGGAAAAGGCCAAATTGGAAGGTAAAAGTATTGTTTTACCGTTGGATGTGGATGCGGTTTTGTCGGACAAGACCGGCATTTCCTTGGCTCGGTTGACCGAGCGGGAGAAGGACGTACTGTCCAACCTGGAGTCGGTTATTCATCAAAGTTTGGTCAATCAGGAAAATGCCGTCAGCCTGATTGCTAAAAGTTTGCGGTCAAGAACCTTGGGTTTGTCAAAAAGTGACCGGCCGATTGGATCCTTCTTATTTCTGGGGCCAACCGGAGTGGGGAAAACGGAAACGGCGAAAGTGTTGGCGAAAGTTTATTATGGATCGGTTGATGCTATTTTGCGTTTTGATATGGCCCAGTATTCCGGGCCGGATGCTTTGAGTAGGTTGGTCGGATCAGTGGAAACCGGTAGGCCTGGAGATTTAACCACAGCTATCAAAAATCGGCCAGCCAGTTTGTTACTCTTGGATGAAATTGAAAAGGCCTCTAAAGACGCCCTAAACCTCCTTTTGACCGTTTTGGACGAAGGTTATTTGGTGGACGCATTTGGTAAACGAATCAATTGCCAGCATTTGTTTGTCATTGGTACTTCCAACGCGGCGGCTGAATACATTAGAGAGCTGGTTGAGGCAAGAAAGGATGCCACCGAACTACAAAAGCGAGTGGTGGAATATGTCCTGCAGAAGGGTTTGTTTTTTCCGGAATTTTTAAACCGCTTTGACGGAGTGGTGGTCTATGAACCATTAGGTGAGGAAAACTTGTTTAAGATTGCCCGAATGATGCTGACTTCTTTTAGTCAAAACCTGCAAGCCAGAGGTATTTCTTTGACGGTGGATGATGAATTAATTAAACAAGTGGTTCGTGATGGCTACGACCCGGCCTTTGGCGCTCGTCCCATGCGCCGAGTGGTGGATATTGAGTTGGGGGATCTTTTAGGTCGGGAAATTTTATTATCTAAACTGAAAGAGGGAGATAATGTTAAAATTATTTACGAAAACGGCAAATACAAAACCCTTGTTGACAAAAGCAAATAACTCCTTTATAGTGCGGGCACAATGGAAAACGATAATCCAGTAACAGCTTCGGTAGATGAAAATGTAGCTAATCAGGTCAGCCAACCGGCTTACACTTCGGCAACCACAAATGGTTTTACCAATGATGACAACAAAAAAGACAAACGGGGATTCCTGTTGGTTTTAATCACCATTTCGATTTTGATTATCATTGGCGGGGTGGTCTTCTTTTTCTCTCAAAGAGAAATTGCCAATGAAGATACGGAGTCGGTTTTACCGGCCCAAGAAGAATTTATTGAAGAGCCAACAATTGAACCGATCGCCACGACTAAGCCAATTGACGTTTCCTTGCTGAAAGTCAAAGTGATGAACGGAACAGGCATTGCCAAAGAGGCTTCCTATGTGGAGGGCTTATTAACTCCACTGGGGTTCAAAAATATTGAAAAAACTAACGCGGCAACTACCGATTATGTGAATACCGAGGTGTCTTTCTCGGCTGAAGTGGCTACCGAGACAAAGACAGCCGTAGTGGCCGTTTTGGAGAAAGCCTATAAGAAAGTGGTGGTTAAGTCGTTAACGGCCGGTACCAATAATATTGAGATTACTACCGGTGCTAAGGTTGGGGCAGTTGCGACAGCATCTGGAACACCCAAGCCGTCAACTTCTCCGACAGCTTCTCCCAAAGCTTCGGTAACTCCCACCCCGACGGGGTCTCTTTGAGACTGCCACGCCAGCTATTTGATTCGTGGTACAATTTTGATATATGTACGGCTTCGTTGATCGGGTCATTAATGGTGGACCAAAGTTGAATTTGCATTTGGGATCAATTAAAATTAATCCCTC
>DAIPJT010000010.1:0-11949 GCA_036770125.1 Patescibacteria group bacterium | reverse complement strand
AGCAGGGGGGGTAACAGATTCCCCCGATTGAATCGGGGCGGGTGCAGGGGCAACTGGAGCCGGGGTGACTGGCACGTCAATCGGAGCCGGGGCACTCATCGGTTGATAGTTAAAGGGCACACTTTGAGTTACCGGTTGAGTCGGCGGTTGACCCAACGAAGTTGGGGTCGGAGACACCGGAGGGACAAAAGCACCACCTCTGACTCCACCCAACTTAATCAATTCCGCTGCCATTTCAAAAGTAGCAGGTGTTACAGCCCCGGCAATAAAGCTTTGGGTGTGGGCCTCAATGCCACCCAACAGGTTGGTAGCCATGTCTTTATCAATGGGCAAATTCATCTCTTTGATGTAAGCAGTAACAACTTCTGACACGGAAGAGGCCGGTTTGGCAAAACTGACCACCGGCAAAGTTCCCAATTTGCCCAATATCTTAATGCCAATGTGAACCAGCTTGGTTGTGGGCGGATTAGTGGGATTGATTAAAGGGAAGTGGTCCAGATCATCTCCACCAATTAAAACCAAAAGGTCCGAGCTTTCGCCCTCACCCCCTGATAATTTCACTTGATTTTGGACCGGTGACTGATTGCCGGCTTTGGGAATAACCGTCAACTTGAAGGTTGCCCCATCCACGTCATAGCTCACTCGATCGATTTTATTGGCGTCATATCCATCAAATTGAATAACCAGGTTGCCACCACCCCCAAAAGAGGTCGTCACTTTGTCGATTCCGACCAGGCGGTTGTATTCCACCGTCATGGGAGATGGGCAAACTATCGAAACAGCCTTACCGCTGTTTTTTAAAGCCAAATATAAACCTAAAGACGAGGCTACTTCATCAAAAAAGGGCTTGGAAGGCACCAACAAAACCACCGATTTGGCAGTTGCAAGTTGACTTGTAAAAGAGTTCTCCATACGGTTCACTTGTTGGTGGCGATTATACCATCACCCACTTTGAAATCAAGGTGGGGTGTAAAAAGTAGTCCAAATTCTTCCCCGTTAGCCACCTCACCAACTTCCACTTTAGCCTTACGCAGTGACACAACTTTAATCCGCCCAAGCTCCAGTTCCCCCCGCACCAGCTTTAAAAGATTACTTTTACTAATCTTGCCCATTGCCATCCGACATCCGGCCACCCGCATACCGTTGAAGGGAAACTCACTTACAATTTGGGCCTTACCCAAAACAGTGACTAACCCCCCTTTGTGGATTTCGGCCAGTTTTTCTAAAAGTTCATAGATAATCCGGTAGGAAAATAGGAGCACCCCTTCCGATTCGGCCAACTTTTTCACTCCAGAAGGAACTACAACATTAAATAGAAAGAGTCCAATCACGTTCTTGGCTTTGGCGTTTAAAATGTCTGATTCATTTACGCTCCCCACCCCGGAATCCAAAACGGCAAAACCCACCGGAATACTGGCCAGTAGGGCTTCCAAAGAACCCGTATTATCAGCCTTAACCACAATCGGAAGGCCGGTTCCTTTTTTTGCAGTTTCGAGACTCTCCTTTTTTTCCTGCGGCTGCCGGGTGATCATTTCACCTACTTCCGGCAACTGGTCAAAACCCAAAACAGTAGCCACCTCACCGGCATTGACCACTTTTAAAGGTCCTTCACTACCCACTAAACCTCGAACTTTACAAACCAAACTACCGACATAAACAGTCTCTCCAATCTCAATTTTTCCGGATTTTACTATCACATTGGCACAATAGCCGGCTTTACTCTTCTCGCTCTCCAGTACAAAAGCTACCAGATCGTCACTTTCAACTGTTTCATTCATTTCCCACATCAAAGCAATTGTCTCCAGCAACTCCCCTAATCCCGTTCCGGTTTTGGCCGAAACCAAAACAAAAGGAGTGTTTCCTCCCCGTTTTTCCAACAACACCCCTTTTTCGGCCAACTGACCCATCACCATTTCCGGGTTAGCACTGGGCATATCGGTTTTATTAATGGCCACAACATACGGAATTTGGCTGTTTTGAATGTGGGTAATGGCTTCAGCCGTTTGGGGCTGAACCCCGTCATCGGCTGCTACTACCAAAATGGCAATGTCGGCAATCGTTGAGCCCCGTTTTCGCATCAGGGAGAAAGCGGCGTGCCCCGGGGTATCGATAAAAACAATTGTCTTGCCCTCTTTGGTCGTTATTTGAGAAGTACTAACTTTTTGGGTAATACCCCCGGCTTCACGAGCGGCAACATTGGAACTTCTGATTTTGTCTAGGAGGGTGGTTTTACCGTGGTCAACGTGGCCCAAAACCACGACCACAGGAGATCTTTTTTGAATCATGTTTAGACATTTTCCTTCGTTACCTCTTCGCCTTCGTCACCATTGGATTCAACATTAATCTCAGTTTTGGTCAACATAGAGGCCAATTTGACATTCCAACCGTCTCGGCCAATGGCCAAGGGCAACTGGTCAGCCGGGAATTTAACCACGGCTGATTTTTTGTCACGAGATATAACCACTACTCCCTGTGTCGCGGGTGTGAGGGCCGAAGCGACTAATTCAGAAACATTTTCGGTAAAAGGAATGACGTCAATTCTCTCCCCACCCAGCTCGTTGGTAACCGCCTGAATCCGCACCCCTTTTTGACCGACACAGCTCCCTACCGCGTCGATTCCGGAGGCGGAAGAGCCGACCACCATCTTGGTCCGAACTCCCGGCTCCCGAACAATAAGTTTAACCTCTACTGTCCCAGCATTGACTTCCGGTACTTCCCGGGCCATCAATTTTTCCACAAACTTGGGGTCTGCCCGAGAAAGAATCAGATCTTTACCCCGAGGTCCATCAACAATACCTTTCAAAAGGAAGGTGGCCCGTTGATTTAAACTCAATCGCTCCGTGGCTACTCGTTCTGTGGCCGGCATAATGGCTTCCACCCGACCCAAATCAACCCGAACATTTTGGCCGTCAAAACGCAAGATTAAGCCGGAAACCAACTGACCAACCTTACCTTCATACTCATCCATGACATTGGTTTTTTCGGCTTCCCTGATTTTTTGATGAATCACTTGTTTAGCGGTCGTGGCGGCAATTCGACCAAAGCCGGGAGGTGTGACGTCTTTGCGTTTGGCGGGCTTGCCTTCAGGGTACGAGAAGACCCGAGCCTCGCCATTGGCGGGGTTAATTTCCGCCTCCACCATCAGCGCTTCATCATCCACCCCTTGTTCTTTGGCATCACGGCGGTAAGCAGCAACCACAGCCTCTTTGATAGCCTCCAAAATCACCTCAGCATCCAGCCCCCGCTCCAGCGTCAGAGCCTTCAGCGCTTGTGTAAACTCATTTCTTGGTCCATTCATACGCGGTCTAGTTTACCCTGAGGCTACTTCCAAGTCAAGGTCAGGACTGCTTCAAAGGCCTCTTTTTCTAGCTTTCTAGGGCCTCGCCTTAGCGAGGCTCTGAGGCGAGGCCTTAGAGGCTTAGTTATCACAGGCCACATATAGGCCTTGGTATGAGACCATTATTAGAAAGATAGTGTCGGATATTTACGGAAACATACCGGACCAAGGCCTCTTGACAACTGTACAGAATTTTGTACAATAACTTTATATGGATACCGTAATGCCTATTTCCGAAGCTAGAATCAGATTACCAGAGTTGGTAAATCTGGCCGATTCTCTATTTAGAAAAACCTATATTACCGTTAAAGGTAAAATTAAGGCCATTCTAATTAACCCCGAAGAATTCTCTTTAATGGAAGAGACTTTAGAAGTCCTATCTGATCCCAAAGCTATGAAGGCTATTAACCAAGGCAAAAAAGAGGTCAAGGCCGGTAAGGTGGTTGATTGGCAAGACCTGAAAAAAGAGCTTAGAATATAGATGTGTACAGAGTACAGTTTACCGAAAGCGCCTCTAAAGATTTAAAAAAACTCGACCGTCGCTACTTAAAAGCAGTAAATAAAGCACTGGATAAACTAGCCGACTTTCCCACAGTTGGTAAACCATTAAAGGGTGAATTGCAGGGCTTCTGGAAATTGCGTTTCTCTCGCTACCGCATTATTTACCAGATTATTGAACGAAAACTACTCATCATTGTCTTTGAAGTCCGCCATCGCAAGGACGTCTACCGATAACACACCCCAGGTTTCTACCTAACCAACCTCCGAGGTTGGTGTAATCACAACCCGGTTTCTTGGAGCTCTTCAAACAATTTCTTTTGCTCGCGGGACAAGTGAGAGGGGACGGAAATAAGAACCCGAACATAGTGGTCCCCCCGACCGCGGGATTTGAGGTGTGGGACACCCCGCTCCCGCAATCTAATCATTGACCCAGGCCTCGTTCCCGGCCGAACTCTAATTTTAACTTCACCGTCAATGGTTTCCACCCCAATCTCCCCACCCAAAACGGCCATCGAATAGGGAACTTCCAGATTGTTGTAAATATCCGACCCTTCCCGCTCAAATTTGTTGCTGGGGCGGACATTCAAGGACAAAGTAAAGTCGGCAAAATCAATGCGTGACCCCTCATCCACCCCGGCCGGAATTTTAATTTTCTTTTTTTTGCCATCAATGGAAACCTCCAATTCCGCTCCTTTAACAGCATCTTCAAAACCAATGGCTACCGAGTAACGAGGTTTCCGTTTGAACCGTCCCCCTCCGCCAAAGGCGGATCCGCCTTGGGAGGAGAAGAACTGTTCAAAAATCTCAAAGGGGTCACCAAAATCCCAGCCAGAGACTGGTCCGCCTTGGGCGGAAAATGGCTGGCCCCCTGACGAGTAGTAATACTGAAACGGCCCCTGTCCACCACCGGCTCCGGCAAAGGGATTGCCACCACCCGGGGGAGTGTGGCCAAACTGGTCATAAGTGGATTTTTTTTGCGGATCGGACAAGACCTGGTAGGCCTCGTTAATTTCTTTAAATTTCCGCTCCGCCTCGGTTTTGTCAGCCCCTTGGTGGCGATCCGGGTGCCAGGTTAAAGCTAGTTTGCGATAAGCAGCTTTTATTTCAGAAGCTGACGCTGTACGCGGAAGACCTAAAATATCATAAAAATCACTTTTGGTACTCATAAAAAATAAATGCTAAAAAAGCAAATGCTAAATTTTACCCTTAGTATTCAGAATAATCTTGCTAATAATTCTGATAAGTTGTTGGTTTTCATCCAGTAGTGCCAAAAAATGTTCTTTTAAGTTTGGGTTGTGGTCCGAAATTAACGACAACCAATAATAGGTTTCTTTTGCCTCTTTTTTTGAAATGGTAAATCTGTGTACAAATTCTTTTTTTGTTTCCGACCCATCGGCTTCCAAAGCATTAGCTCCAATCGAAGAAGCAGATCTAATAACTTGTCTTATCAAAACAAGATTTTCGGTCGTTCTAGGAATCAGTTTTATAGATCGGAGAACTTGAAGAACAAATTTATAAATTCTTTCGTGAATTTCTCTCTTGTTTTCTGGCATTTATCATCTTCAGTTTACTACTTCTCCTTCTTCAACCTTCTCCTCTTTTTTATCATCCCTTTTTTCTTGTGATTTTTCCGGTTGTTCCTCATTTTGTTTTTTATCATTTTCATTTTTAGCATTTTGGTTTCCATACATCGCTTCACCAATAGAGGATAAAACTTCTGACAAGTCTTTGGTCTTGGCATCCAGATCTTCTTTGGTGCCAGTCTCCAGAACTTCTTTTAAAGCCTTAATCTTGTCCTCCACTTTAGTTTTGACCTCCGCGGGTACTTTATCCCCACCATCCTTGAGAGCTTTTTCGGCTGTGCCGATAATCGCGTCAGCACGGTTTTTACTTTCAATCTTCTCCTGTTTTACTTTGTCCTCTTCTTTGTGTTTTTCAGCTTCCTCCTGCATTCGTTTCACCTCATCATCCGACAAACCTACTGCCCCGGAAATAGTAATGTTTTGCGTTTTACCACTCGCTTTATCTTTGGCGGCCACTTTCAAAATGCCTGAGGCGTCAATATCAAAGGTTACCTCAATTTGAGGTACTCCCCTGGGGGAGGGTGGAATCCCATCCAGCACAAACCGGCCCAAATCTTTATTGTCCGCACTCATCGGTCGCTCACCTTGGCTGACATGAATTTCCACCTGGGTCTGATTGTCAGCCGCTGTTGAAAAGACCTCAGTCTTTGAGGTCGGTACTGTCGTGTTGCGGGTAATCATGGGTGTGGCTACTCCACCCAAAGTTTCAATTCCTAAAGTCAAAGGAGTCACGTCCAACAACAAAATATCCTTAACCTCACCACCCAGAACACCCGCCTGAATGGCGGCTCCGACGGCCACCACTTCATCCGGATTAACTGACTGGTTGGGGGTTTTGCCAAAGAAATTTTTGACCACTTCCACTACCTTGGGCATCCGGGTCATCCCGCCCACCATGATCACTTCGTCAATGTCATGAGCATCCAGTTTGGCATCCTTGAGAGCTGCCTCAACCGGTTTAATCGTTTTTTGAATCAACTCGTCCACCAAACTCTCCAACTTGGCCCGAGTCAACTTCATGGTCAAATGCAGAGGGTTGCCATCTTTTTGAGTGATATAGGGCTGATTAATCTCTACCTCCGAAGCCGCCGATAATTCAATCTTGGCTTTTTCAGCCGCATCTCGGACTCTTTGCAAAGCCTGCCGATCCGCGGAGAGGTCCATCGAGTTCTCTTTTTTGAATTCCCCAATAATCCACTGGACAATCACCTCATCAAAATCATCTCCACCCAAATGAGTGTCACCATTGGTAGACTTAACCTCAAAGACCCCCTCTCCCAACTCCAAAATGGAAATGTCAAAAGTCCCCCCACCCAAGTCATAAACCGCAATCTTGTGGGCCTGCTTTTTGTCCATCCCGTAGGCCAATGCCGCCGCCGTTGGTTCGTTAATAATTCGTTCCACCTTAAATCCGGCGATCTCTCCGGCCTGTTTGGTGGCTTGCCTTTGTGAATCGTCAAAATAGGCAGGTACGGTAATGACTGCCTGATCCACTTTGCCACCCAAATAAGCTTCAGCGTCTTTTTTGAGTTTCATCAGTATCCTCGCCGAAATTTCCTGTGGGGTATAGTGCTTACCATCAACATTAACTCCAGCTCCATCGTCTTTACCGGCGGCAATGTCATAGGGAACCATTTTCTTGGATCGTTCCACTTCTTTGTCGTCGGCCCGTCGACCCATCAGGCGCTTGATGGAATAAATGGTATTCTTGGAATTCAAAATCATTTGCCGCTTGGCCACATCACCGACCAAGTTTTTTACCGGCTCCACCACTGAAGGAGTGGTGTTTTTGCCCGTATCCGACGCCGCAATCACCACCGGTCGACCGGCTTCCATCACCGCCACCACCGAGTTGGTGGTTCCTAAATCAATACCAACTATTTTTGACATACTTTCACTTTAGCAAATCTAATAACTTTACCGGTTTTGTATTTCCAACCTTTCAAAACAGTTTCAACAACAGTGTTGGGTCCTCCCCCGGCAACCGTTTCAATTACTTCGTGCAATTCATGATTATAAACGTCTCCGACTTTGGGTTCAATAGGTTCTAAACCTTCCTCGGCAAAAATCTTGGTAAATTCAGCGACAGCAATGCCCAAACCCTGATCGGGTGTGTGCTTTAGGGCCAATTCAAAATTATCCAAGATCGGAATTAATTTTATCAAGAGTTTTTCCGACGAAAACTCAATCCACATCGTTCGTTCAGCCTCGGTTCTTTTCTTGAAATTGTCATAGTCGGCCAGTACCCTAGCCAAACTTTCTTTGTAATTGTCTATCTTTTTCTTTGTCATTTTACCAACCCAAACTGTTCATTAAATTATTAATGTGTCGCACTACCGGAATAACCACCTGATACTTAATTCGCGTTGGTCCCAAGACGGCCAAAGCCGCCCGTTTACCTCCCAGATTAAAAGTGGTTGCTGTCAAACCCACCAATTTCAATTCCGGAAAACCTAACTCTTCACCAAACAAAACCTCTACCGGATTCTCCCAGTTCAGCCGGTGAAAAAACAAGTCGTTGACCTCCTCACCACTTTCCAAAAAAGACAAGACCCCTCCACAGATAGCCAAGTCACAAAACTCCGGATTATCAAAAACGTGCGACAGCCCATAATGCCAACTCCGACCGTCTTCAATGGCCGAAATAGCCAAAGAGTTAGTCACATCAGACAACGATTCGGTCAACTCTTCCATTAAGTTATCGGTGTTGTCTTTAGCTTTCATCACTTCGGTTTTGACTTTGACTTCATCGGACAAACTCATTGATCGTTCTTCCATCAGTTGGCCAACATAAAACTTCATCGCCTTAGAAGTGGGTATTCTTCCCGCTGAAGTGTGGGGTTGTTTTAAATACCCCTTTTTGGTCAACTCCACCATCTCGCTTCTCACCGTCGCCGAAGAAACCCCCAGACGATACTTCCTCTCCAAAATCTCCGACCCGACAGGGTTCGCCGAATCGATATATTCGTCCACTAAAATTTTCAAGATTTGTGTTTGTCTAGCCGTTAAAGAATCGTTCATTTTACAATCCCGAGCGTAACCGAGGGACTGGCAGTATCCTACTACGAGTGCTAACGGGCTGTCAAGAGGCGTTTGATTAGCTTTTGGAAAGAACTCAACTCCCGAACTTTTAATAGCCACGAGACGGCCAAGTACACTACCCCGCCTATCAGAGAAACCAAAACCGTGAGAATTAGGAGATTTTGAGTAAAACGGGTATCCAACACAAACTTTTCAAAAGGGATGTTCTCATCCAAAAAGGCAATAAAGGACAAACGTTTGACCCACACCGACCGGTCAAAAAGTTTAATCAGCAAAAACATAACCGACCCGGATGAGGCAACGGAAATAGCCTGTTTAACAAAGGTCCATTTAAAAACTTTTGGCTGGTAACCAATTTTTTTCTTGAAAGAAATCAAGAGGGCGACAAACTGGAAAAACATCCCCAGAGAATAGGCAAAAGCCAAGCCCCAGACCGGCCAACCCAAACCCCGAATAAACAAAAAGTCCAAACCAAAAATTAAAAGGAGAGAAATAATTGAAGTTGAAACCGGCGTTTTGGTGTCGTGTAGGGCAAAGAAAGCCCGCGATAGCAGGGCGTTGTTGGTCTGAAAAAGCATTCCCAAAGAAAAAGCCGAGACTACATAGCCGGTTTGAACCGTGGCTGCCCAGGTAAAAATATCCGTCCCAAAGACCAATCTGACCAGGGGAATCCGCAAGACGATAAAAGCCACTGACATCGGCAAAATCAAAAACGTCATCTGATAAAAAGTCCGCCAGAAAACATCCAAAAACTCGTGCCGAGCCTCACCTTTTTCGGAAAAAGTGGGGAGAGCCGCCTTGGCAATGGAGGTACCAACCAAGCCCACCGGCAAGAGTTGCAGGGAATTACCCAAAGTGTAAAAGGTGTAGGCGGCAGTAGAAATTATAGAGGAAAAATACAGCTCTCCCATCTTGGACAACTGCAAAAACAAGGACTCCACCAGCCGAGGCCAAGCCAACCTGCCGACACTCTTCACCCCGTCATTAATTTTAAACGACCAATTAAAACGAAACCCAAGCTTTACAGCAAAAGGCAATTGGATCAACAAGTGGAGGAAAGCCCCAATCAAAACCCCCACCACCGGGGCCATCAGGCCCAATCGTTGATGTAAAAGTAAAGTAGAGGTAATAATTCCCAAATTGTAAAAAATGGGGGAAAGGGCAGGAATGAAAAAAGTTTTTAGTGATTCCAAAACACTGGTAAGCACATAACTGACCACAAACAAGCCTTGGGCCAAAAAAAGAACCCTAGCCATTTTAACAATTTGAAGCTGTTCTGCAAAACCATAGCCGGGAGCAATTAATCGGTAAATATCAGGAGCCAACACCGAAAAAGCCAGTGCTAGGATACAGAAAGCCAAAAGGGCTACGTTCATGACCCGGGAAGAAAGCAGCCAGGCTTCTTTTTCATCCTTTTTAACCAATCGGGCAAAAACAGGAATAAAAGCTGAAGAAAAAGTACCAAAAACTAAAATCTCAAAAACCAAGTCGGGCAAACGAAAGGCGGCAAAAAAGACACTCAATTGGTCAGCCGTAAACAAACTGGCCAGAGTTCTCTGTCTGACCAGCCCCAACAGCCTGGAGGCAACGATCATCGTCATAATGACAAGGGCGGCCGACAGGACACTTCCCTGTTTGGCAAAAAAGAGATTTTTTCCGCGACTGATAAAGTTTTTCATTTCTCTCATTTGTCATTCCCGCGAAAGCGGGAATCTACCCGATAATTATCGGGAACGTATACAAACAAAAAGCCTGGATCCCCGATCAGGTCGGGGATGACAAAAAGGGCGTTGAATCTTTCGTCATTTTCAATTATACTCCGCCTATGCCTGTAACCAAAACAGCCAAAAGAGCCTTGAGATCATCCCAAAGAAAGTTTTTGGTCAACAAAAGAATCGAGAGAAGTCTGGAGAAGGCTATCCACGTGGCCAAAAAAAGCCACACCAAGACCGATATTAAAAAGGCCATCTCTCTAGCCGACAAGGCCGCCAAAAAACACACCATTCACAAAAACAAAGCCAGTCGCCTGAAAGGTATCCTCGCCAAGCTCCTAGCAACTAAAAAGTAATTCCCTCACAGCCATCTTCGTGCTATATTGAATCATCACCTTTGTCACCCCGGACCTGATCCGGGGTCCATACAAACAAAGACACTGGATCCCGTGTCAAGCACGGGATGACAAGGGGAACACAAAATCGTTAAGAATATGACTGCCAAAGCAAAAAGCATCAATTTAGTCCCTGTAGATAAGTTTTCCAAAACGATTGTCGGCAGGGTTATCAATTGGCTTCTTTCTACCTTTCGTGTCATTGTTATTTTGGTTGAATTTGTAGTGATGGGGGCCTTCTTGTCACGTTTTTGGCTGGATGCCAAAAACTCTGACATAACCGACGAACTCCAAGACCGTCAATTTGTAGTCGAGGCCACCCAAGACTTGGAAAATGAAATGAATCTTTTCTCAGCCAAAGTTTACCGTCTAAAAACATTAAGCCAGGTCAATAGCCCGATTGTTAACTTTATTGATATTCTCCCCACACTGGTTCCGCCGGAAATTAAACTTATCAATTTTGAGGTTTACGCCAAAAGTGCTTCACTTTTCGGCAATGCGATCAACGAAAGTTTTGTCAACCAATTTTTAACAAACCTCAAGTCAAACGATCGTGTTCAATCAGCCAATGTTACCAGAATGTCGACCGACAGTAGTACCGGTTTTTTGGACTTTCAAGTTGCTATCAAATTAAAGTAAACCCACCATGGAAAACTATCAAGAACAGCGCAAAAACCGATACTTAAACTTCTTTTTAAACATTTACTCTTTGTATAATGAAAAAGTCTCCCTCAGGAAATTTGTCGAGCTTTTGCTAACCTTGGTAGCCGTCATCGTTTTTTCGCTTTTTGCTATTAAACCCACCTCCATCACCATCATTGGCCTGGTCAAAGAAATAGACGAGAAGGAAAAAACCATCGCCCTTTTAGACCAAAAGATTGACAACCTTCGTATTGGTCAAGCCAAATACTCCCAACTCATTGAATTTACCGATGTTTTTGACACCGCCCTGGCTTCCCAAGCTCCGGCCGGGAGTTTTGTCCGATATATTGAAAAATACGCCACCCAAAATAATCTGACTGTCTCTGCCAAAGCCAGTAAAATCGGGTGGGTGGGAAATTCGCCGACTGTCACCACCAACCTCTCGTCCAGCAAAGAAGTGCTCGGAAATCTTTTCAAGTTTGATCCCAGTTTAGATTTTTTTTCCGGCTCGGTTAGTTTTCAGGGCGCTTACGGGGACTGTTTGAGCTTTGCCAAAATTATTTCCACCGTCAGAACCCCCATTATTTTCGATAAAATTGTTTTCTCGAAAGGAGAGACTGACATCGTCTCAGGAACCATGGATGTTAGAATTCCGTATCTAAAAAGTCCACCGGAATCCAATATATGAAAAAACAAAAAACACCTTTTTTGGTCAAATTTGCCATTTTAACTACAGT
>DAIPJT010000009.1:0-12138 GCA_036770125.1 Patescibacteria group bacterium | reverse complement strand
CGCATGACGTGAGCAAAAATCCGGCGCAGTTGCCCACCCGTTACCTCCACCCGAACCAAGCTGTCGTCATAGGGAAAACAGGCCAAAAAGTCCTTGCGGGTCCCCATGGGGCCCAGCTCTTTGACCCGAATCGAGCCGCTCCCCACCAGCATCACGTCCACCTCGGCATTATCGGCAAAAGCGTCAGCTACCAGGTTACCCAGGGTCGTTTCTTCCTCCCGCTTGGGATGGGTTAGTTTCTCTGCCAATTTAGTCACAATGATGTTGTATTTTCTGTCCACGTCATCTTTAAACGAATTGATAAACTTTTCCAATTCCGGGTCAGGTTTAGCTATCTTTCCGGTAATCGGAATCAACTGCCACTGATAGTCCACAATCGAGTTGGTGTCGTCATCAACCGTAATGTCAAAACGACCGATTTGATTGCTACCCGTCCCCACCTGGGAAACGAGAATGTTGTTGACCTTGGTGGGCGTTTCCAAAATGGTGTGTGAGTGACCCCCAATAATCATGTCTACCCCCCATTCCGGTTTAAGTAGTTTGGCTAGCTCTAAATCTGATTCATAACCAATGTGGGTCAGTAAGATGGTTAGGTCAATATCGTCTTTTTTATAAGCGTTACAGATTTTACCTACTTCGTTACTGGCTTCAGTCAAATCCACAAAACTTCCAACCACCTTGTCCATTTTCAAAGCATCCATAATTTTTTCGGTAATAATTCCGGTAAACATAATGTCAAAACCGGCTTTTTTGACAATATGAAAGGGTTGCATCAAACGCTTGTTGTATTTTTTGATGTATAAATTGGCATTGACGATCGGAAAGTTGGCCATCTTTTCCAAAAACAACAAGTGGGGTAATCCATAATCAAACTCATGGTTGCCCAAGGCCACCACGTCGGGAGCCAGATAGTTCATAATCTCCATCGTCGAAATACCTTTATATTCGGCGTCAATCAGGGAGCCTTGAACCATATCCCCGGAAACCACATACAACACATTTTCTTCTTCCGCCCGAACTTTATTGATATACCCCGACAGCAAAGCCAGACCGCCAATTAATTCACCCTTCTGTTTTCCTGTAGCCTCAGCCAAAAAATCCCCATGGATGTCGTTGTTATGGAGAATGGTGAATTTCTTGATATTCATTCTAAAAATGATTTTTGAGGTATATTTTTTCTCTTTAATATCTTCTTAATTTCTTTTTTTAACAACGGAAGATCTTTTCTGACAGTTTCCCAAATAATTCCGTAATCCACTTGAAAATAATCATGAGCCAAAATATCCCTTGAACCAGCGATATTTTTCCATGGCACACTCGGATGATTAGTCTTTATTTCTTCCGGTAAATTTTTTACGTCCTGCCCCAAAATTTCTAACCTTCTGGTTACGGCGTCTTGGATTAGAGAAGACTTAGCAAATTTTATTTCAGTAAAACCTTTAACGTAACCTTCTATTTCTGCAATACATTCCAAAATGTGTTCAAAAAAAACCTCGGGGGTCTTCATCAGTAAATAATCTGTTGTTGATTTAGTATTGTTTCTCTCAACAGAGGGTGAATAGACCTATAGATTAATAGGTCAACCTTTTTTGACAATACTTCTTCCAATCTCAACTTTAATCTAGCAACTTCAAAGAGACTCTTCTTGTGTCCAAATTGCACCACCAAATCCACGTCACTCTTTCGGGTAGCTCTTCCGGTAGCATAAGAACCAAAAAGACCAGCCTTAATCACACCCTCTTCACGCAATACTGGAGTAACTTTTGTTTTTATTGTCTGAACACCCATATGATTTAATTATACTATATCGTGTCCACCTTTTCGGCGTTGAGGCGACCGGCCACCTTTCGAAACTTATCCCCCACTTTGGCTGTCTGATAATTGGCAACACTCACCGACATCTTCCGTTCTCCTTTAGCAGTCTTTATTACCAGGGTATAATACTGACTGGTTTTACCGTCATCTTCCAATTCATTGTAAAGCTTGTCTACCACTTCCCCTTCCCAAACATCTTTTTTGGCATTACCCAAAAACTTTTTTAACACCAGCACAAAAATACCAATCGGCAAACCGAAAAAAAGTAAAAACATGACTAATCCTGCAATTTTCATGGCCCAGTTCCTATACCTGTTATTTTATAACTATCTCCAATTTTAGCAACCGTAATCCAACGTTTATTTACTCCATTCACCCAACCATAATTTGGAATAGGTAAATTTTGTAAATCCTCTTTTAAAACCACTTCAAAATCAACCTCATAAACATTATCTCCTGTCTCTTTTAAACTTTTTATTCTAAATTCGGAAAAATTATTCCACCCGTCACTTTCAATTTTCAACAAGCTTTTTGCTTCGGTGATTTTCCCTTCATTGATCAAATTTGCAAAAACATTAATCACATCCTGTGGCCTACCCAAAAAAAATCTGACAGTCAACAAGCCCACCAACACTGTTCCCAAAATAATCCCTGCTAAAATTATTCTTTTCACTTTTTCTTGGTTAACGCTGAAGCACAAAAGGCACAACGGCGAGCCTTGACGGGAATCTCGCTTAAACATTCAGACTGTCCACCAAACAAACCAATCAAAGGGTTGAGAATAAATTTCTTAAAACCATCCAACATACTTTTATGCTATCAAAAACTTTTATTCAGGTCCAATTTTTTGAGCAGCCCACCTGCAAAATTTGATCAGTGGGTGGCTTGGCTTAAGCCGACTGAGTTCTTTCAAGCTCCAAACAACTCTAATCTCCTCTCCATCATCAACAGGATGAATTTCAGTAATCACACTTTTCGCTCCCTTTTCAGTAAAAAGGCGTTCGACAAAATTAGCCATCCGTAAATTACAGTCCGCTTCAACTAGTAAATCATCTTCCTCGTTTTCAACATCATGAAACTTATCCCACAAACCCCAAATACCAGAAGCAAAACAAAAAGCATTCAGTGGCGTTTCCCTTTCGTCAAACAAGACGAGCCTTCCCCTTGGAGCAAAACCAGAATAGACCTTGCGATCGGAATCATTAACTATTAAAGCTATGCCAGAATCACCGGCTATCCAACCACCAAAGCGTCTCCCCGTAACAGTTGGGTCACAAGTAAAAAAACCACGTCCTTTTCTTTCTGACATTTTCAGTATGATATCGCTTTTTACGGTAAAATAACAGTATGCCACCTACAGAAAGATGGTCGCCTATCGCCGGAATTAACAACCATGGCAAGTTAATAAGATTATTTACCCCAGAGGAGTTAGATCATATGTTTCCAGGTCTCACTGGTGCTCTACCTGATTTGGTAGAAGTTGGTCGACCAGACACCTCACAATTAAAATTCCTCCTCCAACAGATCGCTCGTCAAAGTGGAAAAATTCATGTTAGAAAAAATCTTGACAACAAACCACCAAAATTTAGAAACAAACATGCCTGAAAACAAAAAAGAACCTGGATACATACCACTCTCTGAGTTAGGACTTCAGGATAATGCCACCATTGCCAAACAGAGGTTTGACGGCACTCCGTACACGAGGTTGGTTGATTCACAATTAAAAATATCAGGTCTCCGTCGATCCAGACTGGTTAGGTACTTCAGGGAAGCAACGGCAGAAACCGGCATCATTCGAGCCTCCTGGGCACATCTGGTGCCACCCTCAGACCTTAAAGGCGCACCTCGACGAAAAGTTTCCGAGCTTGACCTGGCAAATTTAGTGGGAGAAATACCCAAAGATTCAGCCCAGCCTTATGTTCCAATTCACGATAATGGCAATCCTAAAGATTCGTTCAAAAAAGAATCGCTTGAACTGGCAAAAAAAAGAGAGAGCGTGGAAAAGAGAGCAGGAAAAATTTGGCAGGAAAAAACTTCCAGGTTAAACGAGCAACAATTTTAAACTTTTCAATAAAATTTCCCGGTTATTCACTGAAAACCAGATAATATAGGCCGCTAAACCCGGAAAAACCACCAGCTTTTCAAACCACCCATCAGGTTACCAATTAAACTTAGGCCAAAAGTCGCTGGAGAAAGAACCGTCGGCGGGTTATACACTGCCAAGGTTAAAAGTAGGGCAAACGACCCAACGTCATGTATCCTGGAGGTCATAACTTATAAAGAAGCGCACTCAAAAAAATTATTGTCGCCAGCTTTCTTGCCTCCTCTATACTCACCCATTTATATTCATCGTGATCATTTCTATCCAAACAAATTTCCCCACCCAGATACTCACATTTGTAAATTATCCAAAACTGGTGTCGTATCTCCTTTTGCACATTTGAATAAACAAATGTCGGGGTTAAAATTTTAACTTTTAACTTGGTTTCTTCCATAACCTCTCGTAAGAGAGCTTCCACCGGCGTTTCCCCAAATTCAACTTCTCCTCCTGGCAAATCATAAAGACCAGGTTGAAAATCATCTTTTGAACTCCGGTGAACAACCAAAAACTTTCCATCCCCACGTTGGATATATGCACAAACTCCTACTTTTTGATATTTATCCATACTGGGGATAATGGCAGTGTTTCCATTTTTTCCCGGAATTACACCAGCAAGGATCGTTGCGGCCAAGCTTAGCACCGGATTTCACAGCCTCAGGGTGAGACCCTGAGGCTGACAGACCCATGGCATCAACAACGTCACGATTTTCTTGAATGATATTTAAAGGCACTTCCGGATTTTGGGACTGTACCCCAATTCTATAAATCCGCCGGCAAAGCTCCTCGTCTACTTTAACCAGCAAACTTTCAAACATGTCAAAAGCCTCAGACTTGAATTCCACCAGGGGATCCCGCTGGCCATAGGCACGAAGACGAACACCTTCCCGCAAATCATCTATCGCGTCAATGTGATCCATCCACAAGTGATCAATGGAAGAAATATAAGCAAACTTTTCAATCTCCCGCATAACCTTCTCACCCACCTGCTTTTCCCGAGTGGCATGAGTATCTTTAATGACTTTAACCAAAAGTTCCTCCAGCTTGTTTCTGTCACCTTTAACTCGCTCCAGTGCCATCTCGATTTGTTTCCGACTTATATCATCAAAGGGCACTACTTCCATCAAAGCCCCAACCAGTACATTAACGTCCACCAAATTGTCCACCACCGAGGTGGCAATTTGAATCATGCCGGAAATCTGTCCTTCCAGCTTTTCTAAGACTTTCTCTTTAACGTCTTTAGCCTCCAGTAATTCTTTTCTGAGTTTGTAAATAATCTCCCGTTGCTGATTATTCACGTCGTCATACTCCACCACACTTTTCCGCATGTCAAAGTTAAAGCCCTCTACCTTAATCTGAGCGCTTTCAATGGCCCTGGAAATAAGTTTGTTTTCAATCGGCTGGTCTTCCGGAATATTTAAGCGGTCCATTAAGCCTTTAATCTGTTCCCCACCGAAAATCCGCATTAAATCATCCTCTAACGACAGGTAAAAACGGGAAGCACCGTTATCCCCCTGCCGGCCGGCCCGACCTCGAAGCTGGTTATCAATCCGGCGAGATTCGTGCCGTTCGGTACCAATAACAACAAGACCACCTGAAGCGACCACCGCATCGTGATCCTGTTTCCATTTTTTGTATTCAACCGAACCTTCATAAACCTCACGTTTCTGGCCAACTTTTCGTCGAGGCTTAGTTCCCCCCAGTTCAATATCCACTCCCCGACCGGCCATGTTGGTCGCTACGGTCACCGCGCCCTTTTTGCCGGCATCGGCAATCGTGGAAGCTTCCTTCTCGTGATTTTTGGCATTTAAAGTCAAGTGGGGTATCCGTTTACGTTTTAAAAGGTCCGACACAATTTCGTTTTTCTCAATGGAAGTGGTGCCCACCAGTACCGGTTGGCCTTTTTTGTGCAAGTCTTCGATTTCATTAACAATCGCCCCGTATTTACTCCGCAGGTTTTTGTAAATAATATCCGCTTTATCAAGTCTGACCATCGGGTTATTAGTGGGAATGGAAACGACATCCAGTTTGTAAATTTTATGAAATTCCTCAGCCTCCGTCACGGCCGTACCGGTCATGCCGGAGAGGTGTTCATACATCCGAAAATAATTTTGAAAGGAAATGGTGGCCAGGGTTTTACTCTCCTGCTGAATAACTACACCCTCTTTAGCCTCCACGGCCTGATGCAAGCCATCACTCCAACGTCGGCCAAACATCAATCGACCGGTAAATTCGTCAACAATGGTGACAGCATTGTCTTTGACAATGTAATCCCGATCACGCAAAAACAGCGTTTTGGCGCGCAGAGCACTTTCAATGTGGTGAATGGTTTTAAAGTCTTTTTCGTACAGGTTATCCACCCCAAGAAGCTTTTCCACTCGTAAAATGCCGTGTTCGGTCAAGGTGGCTGTTTTGGCTTTCTCGTCAATCTTAAAGTCGGTGTCGGGGTTTAATTTTTCAATTAACTTCGCGTGCTCATAGTACTTTTGCGTCGGTTCCATATCGGGGGCAGAAATAATCAAGGGGGTTCTGGCCTCGTCAATTAAAATTGAATCCACCTCGTCAACAATGGCAAAATAATGGTATTTTTGGGAAATTTCCTCCAAGTTTTGCACCATGTTGTCGCGTAAATAATCAAATCCAAATTCATTGTTGGTACCATAAGTAACGTCACATTTATATGCTTCCCGCCTCTCAACCGGTTTGAGGTGTTCCAACCGTTCATCACCGTGGGCCGTGTCACTGTAGGATTTATCATAGACATACGACTTCATTTCTTGAACGATTGAACCGACAGTTAACCCCAGCATTTCAAAAACCGGCCCGTTCCAGCCGGCGTCCCGTCGGGCCAAGTAATCGTTCACCGTCACCAAGTGGGCCCCTTTACCCATCAAAGCTCGCAAGTATAAAGCGGGGACAGCCGACAAAGTTTTTCCCTCTCCCGTTTTTTGTTCAGCCACTTTGCCCTCAAATAAAGCCACTGAAGCCATCATTTGGACATCAAAAGGTCGCATCCCAAGGGCTCGATCGGAAGCCTCACGAGCTAAAGCAAAAGCTTCCGGAAGAACTTCCCGTAATGAGACTTCATCTTTAATGCGCTTTTTAAACTCAGCTGTTTTTTTGACAAAATCCTCCGTTTTGAGTTTCTTGATTTTTACTTCAAAGGAATTAATTTCATCGACCGTCTTCTGCAGTCGGTCCACCTCCTTTTGGTTAAAATCCAAAAACTTGGTCAAAAATTTAAACATAAACGCCTTTTATTTTAGCAAAACTTGAATGTAAATGATATCACGGCTACAATTCGACCAATGAAAAATTGTGAGAGAGATGTTCCGTATTTCGAGATTGCCAATTTTGTAAGAAGCCAAACTGGAGATATCAAAAAAATCCTACTCCACGGGCTTCCGGAGACGCGATTACCCGAGATGGCTTCTGGCGCTTGTCATGACATTAGTGTTTTACTGGCTTGGAGAGTGAAGGGGAAATTCAAAGACGTCCCTCTATTTGGTCTTGCTGGTTTGGGCAAACACTTGACCGTTTTTGGTGGCCATTATGTTTTAGGTTTTTCCACCAAAACCGAAAACGAGTTTGCCTTTATCGATGGAACTATCTGGCAAATCAAAAAAGAGGAAAAACTAATCTACACCAGCAAGATCTTTGAAACTCAAGGTCAATTACTGGAAGAATTGCAGACCCTATACACAGGCATCTGGGGGGTAGTAGATATCGAACGCCACCTTTCAAGAAATAAAATTAATAATACTTTGTCTTATCTAAAACACAGGCGTCAGCGTAAACCAAAACGTTAAGATTTTGTTTTGTGATAAACTACTAATATGTCTGAACATACCCACACCGTTGTTCCCAGAACCATGAGTTTTATTTTTTATAAAGATAAACTTCTGTCTTTGGATATCAAAATCTCCTAATTATGAAACTACTTCTGACTTCAGCCGGGTTTAGTAACGATAAAATCGTGCAGGGCCTGAAAGATCTGGTGCAAAAACCTTTTTCGGAATTGAAATTGGCTTTCATTCCAACGGCCGCCAATGTTGAACCTGGTGGAAAAGAGTGGTTCTGTGATTATGATGCCGAATTTTATGACGAAGCTAAAGGGCCACGATATGATTGTCTAAATTATGTCAATTTTTACATTTTTCCACATTTAAACTCACCTGATTTTCCCAAAGTTAATATCAAGGACATCGAAAGATTTAAAAAACGGGTTGGTATTATTAATGACATGTATGCTCTGGATGACAACTCCGCTGTTAAAGTAGATGAGGATAAAATTGAGGCTATTTCCACTGGGGATTGGAAGAAAATATGAAATCTAGCCTCGTTTTAAATCGAAGATTTGAATAGTACCTCGGAGGTGAAACGTACCTGAACCTTGGGATTTTTGTTTTGTGATAAACTTGGTCTATGGTATGTAAAATTTGTCCTTTTCTAACAAACCACCCGAAAAATATCACCGAATCTAAATACTGGCATGTGGATATTTGTGACAACCAGGAATATTTAGGCAGAAGTTTCGTAACTTTAAAGAGACATTGCCCAAATTTATCTGAGCTAACTTCTGACGAATGGCTTGACTTGGCTGATCTCATTAAAAAACTTGAAACTACTTTCAAGAAAGCCTTTAATGCCACCGCTTTCAACTGGACCTGTTTGATGAACGACGCGTTTAAGGAAAAAACATACTCTCCCCATGTTCACTGGCATGTCCGCCCCAGGTATGAAAAAGCGGTTGTTTTTGCCGGAATAACTTTTCAAGATCCGGAGTTTGGCCACCACTACGCCCGTTCGACTGACCGCATTCAGGTAATACCTGAGGAAAAACTAATGGAGATAATTGAGAAAATAAAACTTAGCCTCATTTAACCTCGGAGGTGAAACGTGCCTGAACCTCGGGATTTTTGTTATTTTTATGAACTTACCTTTTCCTTAATGGAGGTTCTTCGCGTGGACCAAAGGTTATCCTCTTAATATATTTATACCTATTGGGTCCCCACAATAATCCCCAGAACTTTTTACTTCCATCTGCCCAAAACAAAGATAAACCAAGAACACCGGGACTGTTTTCCCCTTTACCCCACCAGTTAAATTTCCAATCAACTATTCTCCTCCCGTTTTCAACTTCATTCATTTAAAATAATGTTATACTTTACTCGTGACTGAATTGCAAAGAGTTTTTCTCATTCACGGCTGGACGGGGCATGCCAACAAAGATTGGTTTCCGTGGGTCAAAGAGGAATTAACCAAAAAAGGTTATGAAGTTATCGTTCCCGAGATGCCAGATAGCCATAACCCCATTCGTGGTGAATGGATTGCCAAAATGCACCAGCTGATCGACCCACCCAAGCATAATGACATTCTTGTAGGACATAGCCTGGGAGGGCTAGCTGTTTTACGATATTTGGAAACATTAAAAGAGGGTCAGAAAATTGATAAGGTTGTCTTGGTTGCCCCCGCCATACTTTTGTCTCCAGCGGCTATCGAAAATGTGAATGATGAAAAAATTGTCCATGATTGGAAAGATGACCCCATTAATTTTAATGACATTAAATCCAAAGCTGGTTCGTTTACTGTCCTATTGTCAAAAAACGACCCAATGGTTCTTTATGACGAAAACAAAAAAGTGATTGAGGAAAATTTAACTAATAATATCGTCACCTTTGACAAAATGGGCCACTTTACCCAAGAGGATGGGGTAACAGAATTTTCCCAATTGCTTGATTTGATTTAAGCACCCATTTTGTGTTTTAATACGAGGTATGGCTATCAAGGCAAAAAAGGAGAAGTTGGAGCGGTCGGAAAGTAATCGGGTGGTGGCTGGAGTGTGCGGGGGCTTGGGAGAGTTTTTGGGCATTGACCCAACAGTTATCCGCTGGGCCTTTGCTATTTTTACCCTTTTTGGCGGATCGGGATTTTTGGTTTACTTGGTCCTCTGGCTTTTAATTCCCTCACCAACCGGCACACTAGTAGACAAAAAAAATTTGGAGGAAGGGGTGGCCAAAGTGAAAAAGTACGCCGAAGACCACAACCCGGGAAAAATTATCGGTGTCTTGCTTTTAGTTTTTGGCGTCACTTTTCTTCTGGACAACTTTCGCATTGTTCCTTGGGCTTTTCTAAATTATCTTTGGCGCTTTTGGCCGGTGGCTGTGATTCTTTGGGGGCTGGAATTAATTTCCGGCAAAACTTTTTTTGGCAAACTATTGATAGCTTTAATCATTTTGGCCGGCCTTTTCTATTTCCTGCCTTCCAAACTCACCCTTTTTAAAGACCGTTTCCCCCTTCCTCTACCCACTACCCAAGGACGTAAAATCTTTCAATGTGATCCCCAAACCGGAGAATGCAAGGCTACCTACAGATAACTTCGTTTCTTACAGACGAACATTACATTGGCCATAGGATAAACAACCTCAACTTTCTTAAAGTGTTTCTCGAGTTTCTTTTTAAAATCTACGATCAATGATCTATCATCTTCTCTGTTCCACACCCGATTAATCACCACCACCCCCGACCTTAAAAGGTTTGACCTCAGAAGGTGTATATAGTTATCGGTTTCGAATTGCTTGGGAAATTTCTTTCCCTGATACAGATCGACAATAACTAGGTCATAGCAAGTAGCATGTAGCATGTAGGAAGAAGCATCAGAAATTATAACCTGGACACTTTTGTCCAACTTCAAATACTTTTGTCCAAGTTTCACCATCACCGGATCAATGTCTACCCCGGTAATTTTGGCCCTTGGCCAATATTTCCTAATCGGCTTAACCACGCTTCCCCCACCCAATCCCAATACCAATACATTTGTAATTTGTGATTTGTGATTTGTGATTTCCTTTAGAGCTTGTCCCCAAATTTTTTCCAGTATCCACCCTGACTGAGTTAAACCGCCGACCTCAAGGTAAGTTCCCAACCCCCAGCTGTTTTTGACCGTAATTTTCCCATTATATTTCGAAGCTCTTTCTTCTAAAGTCCGATTCGGTCGCCAAAAATTCCAATCCATTAAAATCTATTATACTTTACCTCTGTGATATAATTTAGCTATGAATATCAAAATTAATCAACAACAATTAAATGATATTTGTATTGAAAATGACATTGGTTTTTTGGGTCTTTTCGGTTCTTGTGCTCGCGAAACGCAAAATCCCAAAAGCGATATCGATCTACTAGTTAATTTTAAAAAAACCAAGTCTCTACTAGAAAAAGGAGATATTATCACTAAATTTCAAGCCCTCTTCAAGAGAGAAGTTGATCTTGTCTCTGCAAAAAACCTAAAACCTACTATTAGGCCGTATGTTATGAAAGATCTAGTTACTCTGTATGAAGAATGATTTTATTTACTTAAGAGATATTATTGAAGCAGTCGAAGTTATCGAATATTATTTAGACGGGGTTGACATTGAGTTATTTGAAAACCACAAAATGACTCAAGATGCAGTTATTAGACAAATAGCTATTATTGGCGAGGCTATAGGTAGAATTAGCAATAAAATTACTAATCTTTACCCCCAACTTCCAGTAAAACAATCAGTAGCAATGAGAAACATTTTAGTTCATGATTATGACTGGATCGACGTTGAAGAGGTGTGGAAAACAACACATAATGATCTACCTAAATTAAAAAGAATCGTCAAAAAAATTCTTCGTGAAAATGAATGATATAGATACTTCGAAAATCATTGATCCGGAAGCCAAACGGTTTATCAGTATTTTTTTGACTTACCGCAAAATCAATCGTGAATTTTATCAACTGGTTCCCGAGGATAAATTTAACTACCGGATGACGGAAAAATCCGATTCCCCGCGCGAAAGTCTGGCCCACCAAATTGAAATTGAGAGAGCATATCTTTTGGGCGCTACCGACGGACAAGGACACCAGTGGGGCAGAACTAAAGATTCAACCTTAAAAGAAAAATCCAAAAGGGAATTGCTTGATTTGTTAGATAAAGAGAACCAAAAGTTGGTAGATTTTTTAGCAATTCCTAAAAACTGTCAAAAATTAGTCACCGTTAAATGGTCCACAACACCTATTACGGTCATCAAATTTTTGTGGGGCATGACCGACCACGAGATCTTGCACAATGGTTGGAATCTGGCTTTGATGGATCACTTGGGTATCGATCGGTTCCCCGCCCTCAAAAAGATTTGGGGCTAGGTCTTGCTCAAGAGGGTATAATTATGTAAAGTGGCAATAACGAGAGAATTCGAAAACG
>DAIPJT010000081.1:0-2186 GCA_036770125.1 Patescibacteria group bacterium | reverse complement strand
TCGAAACTCAGGCAGAACCAACTGTTGCTTCAACAGACGAGCCAACAGCTGAACCAACCGCTACTGATGTTGAACCAACTGCCACCAGCGCTGAATTGACTCAGCTTGAGCCTATGGGAAAATATTCAGAGGAACAGCTGGCAACTTATTTTGAGAATAAAGGAATTGATAATATGAACGCGGTGTTGGACAAAGCCTTGGCCGATAAAGTGGTTAAACCGGTTTCGTCTATTTTGCCGTCCGAATATGATTCACATATTAATGAAAAGGGAAAGATTGTTTCATATAACCACTATAAGGGTACTTGGATGAAAGTGGTGATAACAGAACAGGCGGTTGTTGTATCTGGAGGAAAGTTGGTTGATGGAGTAATGAAAGCCCTAAGTGATTTGAGTAAAAAATTGAACTTTTCCATGCCTAGTTTGTCAGAGGAACTATTAGTAGCTCACGCTTCCTTCGAATGGGAAAGTGGATTAAGGCAACACTTGCAACTAGTTTGTGGTCCACGCTACACAGAAAAATGCAACCCATCTACTCTAAAAAGGTTTAAGGTTGGAGATGTGGTGGAAGTTTACATACCAACCGAAGCCTTTTATGTTACCGAATCTGGAATGGTTTCGATAGATAAAATTCCCAGCGGTCAACGACCAAGTGCTAGTAACACCGATCGAGCGA
The DNA here is from genome assembly GCA_036770125.1 of Patescibacteria group bacterium. Taxonomy (GTDB): domain Bacteria; phylum Patescibacteriota; class Microgenomatia; order UBA8517; family UBA8517; genus DAIPJT01. Next base: position 1,511 of record DAIPJT010000081.1, on the reverse strand, counting down.
TTGATTTTGGAGCAGGTCTTATCGCCCTACAAAACAACACACAGCTTACTGCTATAAAGGGAGGTGAAGTTAGTGCGGACACATTAACCCCATTGTATTTTCGTGAAGTAAAATAATATAATCTTCTTAATGCGTCGACCCGTCAGAATCGTTGTTTTGTGTTTGTTTTTTGTTATGCTGTTGCTACTGCTACTTTTGGGTAGGTATCAATACTTTCGATATAAAGGGGGGAAGATTTTTTCCATTTTTCAAATTAAATCTTTTGTGATTGACGATAGTTGTAAGGAGATTGATGCCAACTTTTTTTTCGGGTTTGACGAAAAATTAAAAAAACAAGGTGAGCAAATAAGTACGATAAATTTCAAAGGTTTGGTGGTGGGTTCGAAAAAGGACAGTAAAGGTAATGGTGTTTTGGTTCTTAAAACGCCCGGACTTTTATTCCCAAAATATTTTAATTTGGATGCCGGTGATGCCAATTGGAATGTGTTTACCAGTACGGAGGTTAATCAAACAGCCGAGGTGGCTTTTTCGCAGATGACCAAAAACTGTCCTGTGGTTGCGGGTGTAATTATCTATAACCCCAAAACTGTTGATTGTCGGTTGGGCCAAGAGGAGCAAAAACCCTGTGAATATTTGCAAAAGATGACTGGTGTACGATCAGATAATAGGTTGATTAATGAATTATTTTTCGGAAAAAAGAATTTTTGGAGAGGGACAATTAGTAAAGTATCTTTTTTTACCAAACAAGTTTTTTACATAGGGCCAGTAATTACTTTAGATTTCTAGATCATGAAACGTTTTTTGGGACTAATTTTGGTTGGAATATTGTTTTTTTTAGGTACGGACAATCTTGTACTGGCACAGACATGTTCTGGTTCAGTTGGTGGAACAAATGCCTACTGTGGGCCCCCAGATCTTTGGGGGTTTTCAGTATGTGAACGCGAAGCCGTAGTTCGTGATTGTTCTTATTCACCACCATTAGATTTGTGTGGAGCCAATGTACCCATGGAGGATTGTAGAACGCGTTACGAGTGCCATACTGCTTATGGAGATGAGATATGCGATTATGACTGTAATGGTTCAGATGGTAACTCAGATTACGAAACTTGCGGGCCGGCGGATCCAGATCCGACGCCACCAGGGGGAACACCGCCACCAGGGGCAACACCCACGCCGGCGGGTAGCCCATATGCCGACTTCCGTTTTGTTGACGACACGGATCACGACGGCAACTTTGATGGCACCGATACCTTAATGTGTACGGCATTAAGCGGTGTAGATCGTTTCGTCAAAAAAGTTGGCTCTTCTTGCATGGGCTGTACGAGTTACACCACAGAAAGTGGTTATACGGCGGGAGGTATTGCCCACGAAAATTTTTGTGCGGTTTCTGCCAGTTTGGCTGTACCTATAACTAGAGTACCTATACCGGTCAGTCCGACGCAGATACCGGTGGTGGTGCCGGCCAACCGGTATGTGATTAACCGGTTGTCTACCAACACTTGTTCCATGGT
>DAIPJT010000080.1:0-2195 GCA_036770125.1 Patescibacteria group bacterium | reverse complement strand
AAGGCCTCGCCTTTGCAGGCTGACAAATGATATGGTTGTCAGATTGGTTTTAACCCCATTTTGCGGTACAATTAGGGTATGAAAAAGAGAATTTTGACGGGGGATCGGCCCACTGGCCCTTTGCATTTAGGTCACTTGGTGGGGAGCTTGCAAAACCGAGTGAAATTGCAGGATGAATATGAGCAATTTGTCATGATTGCTGATGTGCAGGCACTAACCGATAATTTTGAAAATCCACAAAAAGTACACAACAATGTTCGCGAGCTGTTGCTGGATTATTTGTCGGTGGGGCTTGACCCAACCAAAACCACCATTTTTATTCAGTCGCAAATTCCCCAAATTGCTGAGTTAACTGTCTTTTATATGAATTTGGTAACTTTGGAGCGGGTGTTGCGCAATCCGACAGTGAAAGAGGAAATAAAAAATAAAAATTTTGGTGGGAACCTGCCTGCGCAGGCAGGCCTGCCTGTAGGCTTTGCCTTGTACCCGGTTAGTCAGGCGGCGGACATTACTTCGGTTAACGCTGACTTGGTCCCGGTTGGGGAAGACCAATTGCCCATGATTGAACAGACCCGGGAGATTGTTCGGAAATTTAACGCTTTGTATGGCGAAGTTTTACATGAGCCGGAAGCCTTGGTGGGAAAAATCAAGCGGTTGGTGGGGACGGACGGGGGAGCCAAGATGGGTAAGAGTTTGAACAACTGTATTTTTTTATCGGATGATGAAGTAACCGTGACCAAAAAAGTGATGGGCATGTATACTGATCCGACCCGTATTCACCCGACGGACCCGGGGAAGGTGGAGGGTAACCCGGTATTTATTTACCACGATGCTTTTAATCCCGACAAGGAACAGGTGGCCGATTTCAAAACCCGTTATCAAGCAGGGACGGTGGGTGATGTGGAAGTTAAAATTGCCTTGGCCAAAGTGATTAACGATCTGCTGGATCCCATCAGAAAGAAGCGTGAGGCCATGGCTCGCGATCAGGCTTATCTGGATGAGATTTTACAAAAAGGGAGGGAGAAAACTCTAGTTGTGGCCGGTGAAGTTTTGGCCAAGGTAAAAAAGGCGATGAAGATAGAATATGGACACAATTAAGTACGAGGATTTTGCCAAGGTAGATATTCGAATCGGGACGGTTACTGAAGCCATGGTGCCGGAGTGGAGTCATTGGGTGATGAAAATTACGGTTGATTTGGGGTCTGAGATTGGGATCAAGACTTGTTTTTCCGGAATCATGAAGTTTTATAAGCCCGAAGATTTGGTTGGTAAACAGTTTCCTTTTGTGGTGAATTTGGAACCCAAGCCAACCGGACCGGACCGAGAGCTTTCGGAAGTAATGATGGTGATGGCCGTGCCTTCCGATTCGGAAGAAGTTCCCACGGTTTTGTTTAAGCTCTCCAAAAAAGTGGACAATGGTACGAAAGTCTATTAATTTCATGATATACTCTACCTCGTATGGCGGCCAAGAAAAAAACACCCAAAGGAGCCAAAAGGGTACAGATTAAAGTCAAGCTTTCACTAACCAGAATTATTGTTGGTTTGTTGATTGTTTTTTTTCTGTTTCCGGCCGTTTTGTCCCTGCTGGAGTTTAAAGATTTAAACCAAAAACTGGATATTTCGACCGCTCTAAATGACATCAAGGATGGTAAGACTAAAGAGGTGGATATTCAGGGGGATAAAATTATTCTCATCTATCCTGATCAAACGATTAAAACCACTACCAAAGAAGGCTCCATCAGTTTTGCCGAATTGTTGGATCGGGCCAAGATTGACTCGAAATCCGTCAACCTCAAAGTCATCGATCAAAGTACCTCAAAAGTTATTGGGGATATTTTAATGACGGTCGTGCCGATTGTTATCATGGCCGGTTTTTTTCTGTTTATCATCAAAAGTCAAACCCGTGGGGCGTCAGATTTGTTTTCTTTTGGCCGAAGTAAAGCTAAATTATTTGCCAAAGGCAAACAAGATATAACTTTTGCTGACGTAGCGGGTGTGGATGATGCCAAAAAAGAATTGGAAGAAGTGGTGGACTTTTTGAAACACCCGGATAAATATAAAAAAATCGGGGCTCGTACGCCAAAGGGCGTCTTGTTGTTTGGCCCGGCCGGGGTGGGAAAATGTGTGGTTGGTGATACCTTTGTTTGGACCAATAAAGGGTTGATGGAAATTCAGGATATACCAAGATATTTCTA
>DAIPJT010000079.1:0-2205 GCA_036770125.1 Patescibacteria group bacterium | reverse complement strand
GACGAAATGAATCAGGCCCCGTCCGGTTCCAATTTGGGCTTGGGTTGTGGCAACCCTCTGGCGATAGCTTCCCTAAAAACAGGTGACACGGTTTTGGATTTGGGTTCGGGGGCTGGTTTTGATGCTTTTTTAACCTCCCCAAAAGTCGGGTTATCCGGTAAGGTCATCGGCGTGGACATAACTGACGAGATGCTCAAAAAAGCCAGAGAGAATGCCAAAAAAGGTGGCTACACCAACGTTGAATTTCGAAAGGGAGACATTGAAGATCTGCCCGTCACCGATAAAACCGTTGATGTTATCATTTCCAACTGTGTTATTAATCTGGCTCCAGACAAAGCCAAGGTTTTCAAAGAAGCTTACCGGGTGCTCAAAACAGGTGGTAGGCTAATGGCTTCCGATGTGGTTTTGATTAAACCTTTACCTAAAGAGTTACTTGAAGATAAGGAACTCTTAATCGGTTGCGTCAGCGGAGCTATTCTCAAAGAGGATTATCTAAAACTATTAAAGGCGGCCGGTTTTACCAAGGTTGTTATTCACAAAGAGATACCGGCCTTTTTGCCGGAATATGGCCTAAGCATTACTTTCTCTGCCACCAAAAAATAATTGATTTTTGAAAAAAACACTTGTTGTTCTTGCCTTACTGATAATACTGGTCCTCTTTGCCAATATCCAAATGCTGTTTGGTCCAGTCGCAAAATCAGAAACAGTGGACGTCTTTACTGTACCCCAAAACACACAGGACTTTGACACAGCAACTGAACTTTTCCGGCAAAAATTTATCAAAAACCGCAAAGCTTTTCAGTTTCTTTTGAATACCTTTGCGAAAAACAAAGAGCCAAAACCGGGTGGGTACAATTTAAGCCCAAACATGAATGCCTGGGTGGTAATGGAGAAGATTACCGGTCAACCGGATTTGGTTTGGGTAACTTTGTCCTATTGCCCCAGAAAAGAACAGGTGGGAGAAAAATTGGCCGAAGCTTTGGACTGGACCGACAGCCAAATGGCCACCTGGAACAACCTTTACAAAACCAACCAGTCGGAATACTTTGAGGGGGTTTACTATCCGGATACCTATTTAATTCCGGTTACCGAAACCCCGACTCAGGTGGCTCAGAGGATGATTGATCGCTTCAATGAGAAGTTTGCTCCCCTGTCTGGTGCTTACATAGCCCAAAACATCAAATGGACCACCGGCTTAAAAATTGCGTCTCTCATTGCCCGGGAAGCCGCGGGAAAAAGCGATATGAAATTAATCTCCGGCGTTATTTGGAACCGTCTTAATACCGACATGCGCCTTCAGATCGATTCAACCATGCAGTACACGCTGGGCAAAAGAAATGGCAGTTGGTGGGGCCCGGTGGATATATCCGAAAAGCGCAACGATTCGCCCTACAATACCTATCTCCATGAGGGTTTACCTCCCACCCCAATTTGCAGTCCCAACATTGATTATCTGGAAGTAGTGATTAATCCACAAGAAACGGATTGTATCTATTACTTGCACGACAACAATCAGCAAATTCACTGTGCCAAAACCTACAAAGAACACCTGGTTAATATCAAGATATATTTACAAAATTAACAAACACCACTCACAAGGGGTAGCAGTGTAACTGCCACCCCTCCCATTCCTGGACGATACCCTGCCCCTAAGGCGGTACACCACTTGTAAGTCTTACCATAATTTTTTTAGCATAACTCCACTAGTCAACTTGAACCATCAATACCTGATAAAAATCATCAAGCAAGACGAAAAAACCCGAAAATGTTCTTTTTAAAGCTCCTGCAATTCGTTTCATATGCTGTTATATTAGCTCAAATTCAGGGTATAATCAGTGATTGTGATTACAGTTGTTTTGTAATTTAAATTACAAGAAACAACTTACATATATGGTAAACAATAAAGATATCGATAAAATCACCAACACCGTTGAGGCTTTTTTCAAGCAATACAGACTTCAGAAATACAAAGCCGGTGAGGTTGTCATCCACATGTTGGACGAACCTGGGGGAATCTATTATCTCAAACAGGGTTTCGTCAAAATGAACACCATCTTTACCAACGGCAACGAGTTGACGGTTAACATTTTTAAACCCGGGTCATTTTTTCCCATGACTTGGGGCCTGGCCGATACGGTCAACAACTACACTTTCCAAGCCATCACCGACATTGGTTTCCACAAAGCCCCCAAAAAAGAAACGCTA
>DAIPJT010000078.1:0-2287 GCA_036770125.1 Patescibacteria group bacterium | reverse complement strand
TTATTTATTTTTTTAATAGGTTGCGCTTTGGGGTCGTTTACCGCCGCTTTTGCTTGGCGGTACCCCCGGCATATTTCCATTGTCAAAGTCAAGCATTCTTTTTGTGAATCTTGCAAAAAGGATCTTGTTTGGTATGACAATATTCCCCTGCTCTCTTTTCTTCTTCTCCGAGGTAAATGCCGGTATTGTCAGCAAAAGATTAGTTGGATGACTTTTTTGTCGGAGTTGGTTGGCGGATTGGTGGCTGTTTTTTTGTTTTCTGTTTACGGTTTGTCTTGGCTTTTTTTGGTCTTATTGGTAATTGGTAATTTGCTATTGGTAATTGGGATTATTGATTTCGATGTCATGCTTATTCCCGACGAATTAATCTGGGCTTTGATACCTCTTTTTTTAGTTTTCCGACTGCCCGGAAACTTTTTTCAAAGTTTGTTGACCGGTTTCTTGTTGGCCCTTTTTTTGTTGTGCTTGCATTGGGTAACCCGGGGCAAAGGCATGGGTTTGGGAGACGTCAAACTGGTTATTCCCTTGGGATTTTTTTTAGGGTTCCCGTTGGCCTTATGTTTTTTCTGGGGGTCGTTTATACTGGGAGCAGTGGTAGGTATTGGGCTGCTACTTACCGGTAAGAAGGGTTTGAAGAGCAAGGTGCCCTTTGGCCCATTTTTAATTATCTCGTTTTTGTATTTTTGGCTAAGATGAAAAGGCAAGTTATTTTTATTTATTTTATTTTGCCACTTTTAATTGTAATTGTATCCAATCTGCGCGGGTTTGCCGTTTCTTATGCTCGGATGCGTGATATCCAACGAAATTTGGATGTGGGATTTTTGGTGAATGGCCTGCAACGATATGCAAGTGACTATGGTCAATACCCGGAGGCAGCCGATGACGGCCGGATTATCGCTTGTCGTGGAGAGACAACGGGGTTTGCCAAAACGGCCGACAACCAAATGATTTTTGAACCGGGAGCTACTAAACCTAAAATCAAAAATTTAGTGGCTTGCGATTGGGGAACTAGCTATCTGGGGGACCCGTTGGATTCAAACGCCCCCCGTTACGTTTCCGTTTTGCCCAAGGACCCCTTAACCAATAAAGGGGTGGTTTATAAATACGTTTCTGACGGAACCAGTTTTTCTCTTTACGCCCACTTTGAAATCAATCACGATATCGGCTATGATAAAAGTATCAAGGTTAAATGTGGCACCAAAAGGTGTAATCTGGTTAGAGAGGTAAAATAATTTATGAAAATAAATGTCATCCCCGACCTGATCGGGGATCCATACAAAAAGGAACCTGGATCCCGTGTCAAGCACGGGATGACAAGTGGTTTTACTCTGATTGAACTTTTGATTGTTATTGCCATTATTTCGGCTTTAAGTGCTATTTCGGTGATGACTTATACCGGTTCCCAAAAACGGGCGCGCGATGCCCAAAGACGAAGTGATTTGAAACAATATCAGATGGCGGTCGAAGCTTTTGCCGTCAGAAATGGTGGCTACCCTTCCTGTCCTGGTAATAGTGGGGCTATTCTTGGTACAGGTACGGGCCTTGTTTGTCCAAGTGAATGGAAGTTGTCCTCCTGCCCGACTGATCCAAAGACCGGAACTGCCGGTTATAACTATCGGTATGATACGGGTTCTGCAACTGGATGTACTGAGATAAATAACCCCTTAGTCACTACCTCAAAATATTGGCTTTATGCCAAACTGGAAAGCTCCGGCAAGTACTTGGTGTATTGTTACAATGGTGTAAACAAAGAAGTCGATAGTATTACGAGCGGTCTCGACGATTGTCCATGATAAACCAAAAATAATGAGAAAAAACAGATATGCATTCACTCTGATCGAACTCCTGGTAACCATTTCTATTATCGGCATCTTGTCGGTTATAGCTTTGGTGGCGGTGAATGTCGTCAGGGAGACCGGGCGGGATGCCAAACGAAAAACGGATTTGGAAACGATCCGGACAGCCCTGGAACTTTACAAAGCTGATGCAGGTGTTTATCCATCACCACCACTTTCTACATCGATAGCTTATGGAACTAAAACTTATTTGGCTACGGTTCCAACTGATCCATCCGCAGGTCGGACATATTCGTATAACTACATTGATGCCAGTAAAACTTACACGCTCTGTGCTGCTTTAGAGGGGTCAACGGGAGACACTGCAGACTGTAGTGTCTGCACTGTTGCCTGCACCTATAAAGTGACCAACCCATGAAAAAATCGCCGGGCTTTACGGTGGTGGAGATTTTGATTTACATGGTAATTTTGGCCATGTTTTTTATGGCCGC
>DAIPJT010000077.1:0-2294 GCA_036770125.1 Patescibacteria group bacterium | reverse complement strand
GTTCCAATCGAAACTCAGGCAGAACCAACTGTTGCTTCAACAGACGAGCCAACAGTTGAACCAACAGTCCCTCCAACAGATAAATCGGAATTTGGACAGTCGAATGTAGAATATACGTTTCAGCAGGCTGTTGATTGGATGAAAACTGAAGGCATGGCAAAGGCAGAGACTTTGAAAGAAGACAGAAGAATTGTTACCGGTTATTCCGCACCTGGGTGGCAGACCAGATTAGGTGTAAATAACGAGGCAATCACGTCGGCGACGTATGGCGATCATGGCTGGATAAGTGATGTGATGGTGGTTAGTAAGCCTTTTTTGGTTTCCCCATCGGAACCAAAAGTGAAAGGTTTTTGGAAACAACTTGAACTGTTGGGTAAGGGAAAAAGGTTTTTGAAGGAAGTATTGGAAAGGGGTATTTTGACTGATTATGAAAAACAAGCTCCAGCGCTGATGCAGTGGATGGTTGCTTTCGATCGGTCAGGTAATGCCATTCCGTTTATGGCTAGCTGTGGAACTAAATATATGGGTGGCAAGGAGGTTTTTGTTTTTCAGGGTAAACGAGGTGCTGGTGGGGGTAAAATGACTTCTTGTGGGGAAAGCTTCTTTATTGCCAAACCAGGAGATGTGATTGATCTTCAACTCTTTGTTCGAAATCCAAAATATCGTGGTAGCGAAGCTTGGGGTTTGGATTATAAAATGGTAATTCTGGAAGCATGGGCTAAAGTTTTGGGGCAAGATGCAAACTTTACCAACTTGGTAGCTACACTTGGCGGAGACGAAGAAAAATATAATGATTTTATTCAAAATCCTCGTTGGTTTGACATCAACTCCATATCGACTCACTGATTTGGTGTGGTATAGTTAAATAATGCGAAAGACTGCCCTTTACTGGATGGTTGGGGTGTTAGTTTTGGTTCTATTTTTGCTTCTGGTTCGATATCAGTATAGCCGTTACCAAAAAGGCAAGATTTTCTCGCTGTTTCAAATTACCGATACTCTTTTCGATCAAAAGGTGTGTGGTATTAGCCGGGACGATCTGGCTTTTGGTTTTAATTCTAAATATTCCAACTCGGTTAGTTTTTATAATGTTATTAAAGTAAAGGGTGTTTTAGTTGGCATAAAGAAAGACGAGAATAGTAATCGGTTGGTAATTAAGGTACCCGGGCTTTTGTTCCCCAAGTATTATTTAATTGATGCGGGGGATGCTCGTTGGTACGTGGATTTGGATTACTATGACCCGCTAAAGCAGGAAGCCGATACGGGGGGTGGGGATATTAACACAGTTGCTTCCGACCTAATAGCTGCTTGTCCGCTAACTTTGGATGTATTGTTGTATCGCCAATCAGAAGTGAACTGCAGTTTACTGGAAAAAGGCCAAAAACAGTGTAACTATGTTATGGAAGCCTTTAATCGCAACCCTGACACCGAGATTTTTAACACTGTTTATTTTAGTAAGAATGAGTCAAAAGCAAATCTTTACCGGCAGAAACTGCAATTATTTATTAGGAGCCGTTTTTATTTTGGCCAAGTAATTGGCGTAACTGTCTGAAAAAAATGAGACTGAAGCTGAAGAAGTTTTATTTGTTGGTGGTTTTGGTTTTGGTTTTTTGGAGTTGTCCTCAGGATATATTGGCTCAGACCTGTAGCGGGTTTGTACCGGGGACTCACATGTATTGTATCAATAAACCACCGGGGTGGGATGATGAGTGTAGAAGTATGCCGACTACTCAGAATTGTACTTATCGTCCAGTTACGGACACATGTGAGGTATCCAGTGTACATAACGACACCGGTTGTAAGGGGAAAATGTCGGGTGTGGGTGATACACTATGGTGGGATTGCACGGGTGTTTACTCTAACCCATATAGAGAAGTTTGCGGACCACCGGATGAGGAGGGTGGTGGTGGAGGGACACCGGCACCAGGGGCGACACCCACACCAATGCCTCCCACCACGGCGATCTTCACCTTTGTTTTTGATACCGATCACAATGGACTGTTTGACAGTGAGGCAGTTATTTGCACTGATTTGGGGTCGGTTGATCGTTATATTAGAGGGAATACTTCCTGTGCCGGCTGTGTGGCCTACCGTACGGAAAGTGGTTATCAAGCCGGAGGTCTGGCCCATCACAATCAATGTATTGTATCGGTTTCGAGTGCGACTCCCGAAACCAAAATAACAATGACCACCAGTCCACAAATTGTAGATCTTGTTTTACCTGCTGGCCTGTATGTGATTAACCGGTTGTCTACCAACACTTGTTCCATGGTTGACGGTGACTCCTTGAAGTACTC
>DAIPJT010000008.1:2201-12946 GCA_036770125.1 Patescibacteria group bacterium | reverse complement strand
TAATGTCCAATGCTGATGTCAAGGTTTTGATTGATCGGGTTAATGAGGTAAAAATTCCAGAATCTCTTCACGCCAATTTACTGACGCGTTTGGATCAACTGGACAAATTGTACGGATCTCCTTCTTTTATGATGGAATACGACCGAACGGTCAAATACATTGATTGGATTACCAAGATTCCTTGGGAGACCACCACCTCTGATAACTTGGATTTGGAGAATGCGGCCAGAGTCCTTGAGAGCCACCATTATGGCTTGGGAGAAATCAAAGATCGAGTACTGGAATACCTGGCGGTCATGAAACTTAAAAAAGAAAAGGGTGAGGAGAAAGATATTTCCCGAGCCCCAATTTTGTTTTTTGTGGGGTTGGTGGGTACCGGCAAAACTACCATTGCCATTTCGATTGCCGAGGCGATGAATCGGAAATTTGCCCGGATTCCTTTTGGCGGCATGGGCGACCCATTGGATTTGCGGGGGATGTCACGGATGCACGCTGAAGCTGAACCTGGTAAAGTGATTAAAGCCCTCGTTGATTGTGGTTCCCGCAACCCGGTGATTTTATTGGATGAAATTGACCGGGTGACTGATACCGGCCTCTCTTCCATCATGGGTGTTTTGGTGGAACTTTTGGATCCCAAACAAAACTATGCTTTTACCGACCACTACGTTGACTATCCGGTGGACCTGTCTCATGTTTTGTTTATCGCAACCGCCAATAATACCAACAAGATTGCCACGGCCGTCATGGATCGTCTGGAGCCTTTGCAAATGCCGTCTTATTCTGATGCCGAAAAGATTGTTATCGGCCAGCGTTATGTCATGCCTGCCAAAATCAAAATGGCCGGTTTACCGGATGGTTCTTTGACCATTGCCGATGATGCCTGGGCCCAGATGGTGCGGCCTTTGGGTTTTGATGCCGGGATAAGAACCCTTGAGCGGACGCTTGATGGGGTAGTGCGGAAAGTGGCCAGATTAATTATTGAAGGTAAAGTTAAACAGGTAGTCATTACTCCCCAAAATGCCAAAGAATATTTACCACAGTAAGAACCTGTAATCTCCTTTAAATTCCTGTAAAGAACTGGATCCCGTGTCAAGCACGGGATGACAGTGGGTGTTAAACCAATACTTGTCAAAAGACATAAGAGTTAATTGTGTTAAGATGATATCCGATGGATAAGCAACAACAATTAGACGAATTAAAGAAAAAGGCTTTGGCGGATGACAGTCTGCCTCTTAAAGTCGGGGCAACCAATTTGGTTTTTGGAGTGGGTAATCCGACGGCTGAGATTTTGTGTTTGGGAGAGGGCCCGGGATTTTGGGAAGACCAAAAAGCCGAACCGTTTGTGGGCAATGCCGGCAAGTTACTAAACAAACTTTTTGAGTTAATTAATCTTAAACGGGAAGAGGTGTATATTACCAATGTAGTCATGCACCGCCCACCCGAAAACCGCGACCCGGCCCCGGAGGAAATTAATGCTTATAAGCCGTATGTGGATGGAATTATTGATATTTTAAAGCCTAAGGTAGTTTTGACCTTGGGACGGTTTTCGATGGGCAAATTTTTTCCCGTGGATTTCATCTCTTCGGTTCATGGCAAAGCTCGGGAAGTGAAGTGGAAAGATAATTGGATGACGGTGGTTTGTATGTATCATCCGGCAGCCGCTCTTCGAAATGGGGAGATTATGCGTCGGGAAAAAGAAGATTTTTTAAAGCTCCCTGAGATCTTAGAAAAAGTCCGAGAGACCAATAGCTCAAAAAGTGTTAATATGAAAACAACAGTGGCTCAGATGCAATTGTTGTAGTGTCATCCCGCGTTCGTGTCATTCCCGCGAAGGCGGGAATCTATACAAACAGAACACTGGATTCCGGATCAAGTCCGGAATGACAGCAAGCGGTCGGGAATGACAAGGATTATGTTAAGATTTATTGCAATTTCAGGGACAACGGGGGTGGCGGAAAACCACTACGTTTACGAATACACACCCGAGGGAGCTTCTGCCCCGACGGATATGATTGTCGTGGATGCTGGCGTGGGTTTTCCTGACGCCGAAATGTACGGGGTGGATTTGGTCATTCCGGACTTTTCCTACGTTTTGAAAAATCAGAAAATCCTGCGGGGAGTATTTATCACCCACGGCCATGAAGACCATTTGGGAGGACTACCTTTCTTGTACAAGGATTTGCAAACAAGAATTCCTATCTATGCTACCAAACTAGTAGCCGGTTTTATTCAGGATAAGTTTGAGGATTACAAAAAAGACGTTGAGGTCAAAATTATTGACCCGGAGCATGACACGATAACCGCCGGCCCTTTTAAAGTGCAAGCCTTCCGTGTTTCCCACTCAGTACCCGACAGCATTGCTTTTGTTCTAGACACCCCCGAAGGGAAGTTTTTCCATGTGTCGGATTTTAAATTTGACTGGACGCCGGTTGACGGTCGGCCCTTTGATGTTCGCCGGGCTGTGATGCTGGCTGGGTCGGGGGTGACCGCGATGTGTTCCGACTGTTTGGGTTCAACCACTCCGGGCTATACCGAAAGCGAGATCGCCATTGAAAAGCGGGTCAAAAATATCGTGACTGATGCCGTGGGTCGGGTATACTTTACCACCATCTCCTCCAACATTTCCCGGATGCAACAAGCTCTAAATGCCGCTGAAGCGACCGGACGAAAAGTGGCTTTTATTGGTCGGTCAGTGGATAAAAAGGCACAAATTGCCCAGAGCTTGGGTTACTTAACATATCCTTCGGGGGTGGTAGTATCGGCCAAAGACGCGGAAAAATTGCCACGAGCCAGCGTAATGTACGTTATTTCCGGTTGTTACGGTCAAGTAGGCAGTGCTCTGTATCGGTTGGCTTTGGGAGAGCACCAGTTTTTGAAGATTGAAAAGGATGACTTGGTGGTCTTTTCGGCTGATCCGGCGCCACCGGGGTCCAAACAAAATGTGGACTCAGTCGTGGATACTTTTTTGGAAAAGGAAATTGACGTCCACTATTATGATATGCAGGAGGATTTGCACGTTTCTGGCCATGGAACCATGGAGGATATCAAACTTTTGATGAGTTTGATTGCACCCAAGTACTACATTCCCTTGGGGGGAACGGTCAGGCATATGAAAGCTTATAGCCGGATTGCCCAGTCATTAAGAGTTGACGAGAAGTGTGTTTTTGATTTAAAAGAGGGTGAAAGCATTGTGTTTAGGGGGGAAACGGGGATTCGGGGTAAGACAGAGGATGTCAAAAGCGTGCTGGTGGACGGCTTGGGTATTGGGGACGTGGGTAACATTGTTTTGCGGGACCGACAAGTTCTAGCCAAAGAGGGAGTGGCGATTGTTATTTTGCAGGTGGACAAAAAGCAGGGTAAATTGGTGGACGTACCCGATATTATCAGTCGGGGTTTTGTTTTCTCCAAAGTCAACCAGAAATTTTTGAATGAAGCCGCCGAAAGGTTGGTGACGGAGTTAAATCGTGGGCGAATTGACCGGAGTATTGCTCGGAACAAAACGATTGACTTTTTGGAACGCTACTTCTATGACAGCTTAAAGCGACGCCCCATGGTTATGCCGGTGGTGGTGGAAGTATGAGAAGAAGAAGGATCAGTAAAGTCAAAAACAAGCGAGCTTTCAGGTTAAAACTGAAAAAACACACTGTTTATTCGATTGCGCAGATTTTGTTTTTTTCCGCCTCGATTTTAATTGTTTTGTCTTTTTGGCGCAGGGGAACAATTTTAATACAGATCAACGAATGGTTATTTGCTCTTTTTTCCTGGACAACTTTATTATTGCCTTTTATTTTCTTATCTTTTGGTTTACTGCTAACGAAGTTAAAGACCCCCCTTTCTCAGCCAAATGTGGTTATCGGTGGGATATTGTTTTTTGTATCGATGGCAACGATAAGCCAAGCTGGTGTTATGGGTCAGGTTTTCTGGGTGAGCTTTAGAGATTTGTTGACGCCGGCCGGAGCTTATACTGTTTTGGTAGGTCTTATTTTAATTGGCTTTGTCATTATTTTTAATACCTCCCTTTCCCACCTGGGTCTTTTTGTAGTGAAGGTGTTGACAATTATCCGTTCTTTTATTGTGGGGGATACCCGTCTGTCTAAAAAAGACTATGTTAGAAATTTTGAAATGGTTAAAAAACCGGTCGCCAAACAGCGCTCTTTCTTGGGCATTTCTTTTGGGAGAAAAGATGAAGCACCCAAAAATGTACAGGTTTCTCTTCCGGCTCGTCCGGCCCCAAATCCCATCCCCAAAGAGATGAAAGTTGTTCCCTGGACCTTGCCAGATCCCAGTATTCTATCTTCCATTGAGGGTGGTAAAACTGACACCGGTGACGTGGGTAAAAATGCCAACATTATTGAAAAAACCCTGGAATCATTTGGGATTTCAGCCCAGATTGAGGAAGTTAACCCCGGTCCGGCAGTGACGCAATATTCCTTGAAGGTGGCTATTGGTACCAAGCTGTCCAAGATTACCGCCCTGGAACGGGATTTGGCCCTGGCCCTGGCCGCCCCTACCGGCACAATTCGTATTGAAGCCCCCATTCCCGGTCGGGATTTAGTGGGGATTGAGTTACCCAACAAAAGTTTGGAAACGGTTTCTTTTAAAGAGATGATGATGTCGCCGGAAATGACATCAGCCAAGTCAAAATTGACGGTAGCTTTAGGATTGGATGTTTCCGGGCGAGCCATTGTGGCCAACTTGGTTAAGATGCCTCATATTTTGATTGCCGGCCAGACCGGATCGGGAAAGTCGGTTTGTATCAACACTTTTTTGGCCTCTCTTCTCTTCAGGACCACGCCTTATGAAGTTAAGCTAATTTTGGTGGACCCCAAAAGGGTGGAGTTGACCAATTTTTCGGGTGTACCCCACTTATTGGCTCCGGTGATTGTCGATTCTCGGCAAGTGATTCAGATATTGGGTTATCTTAAAAAGGAAATGGATACTCGTTTAAAAACCTTTGAACAGGTGGGGGTGAGAAATTTGGAGGCCTATAATGAGATGGGTGGCATGCAACTCATTCCCCACATTGTACTGGTGATCGACGAGTTGGCCGAAATTATGTTGTCGACCCAGATTTCTTCGGTTGAGGTGGAAGAATCGATCATGCGTATTGCTCAGCTGTCTCGGGCCACAGGAATCCATATGGTTTTAGCTACCCAACGCCCGTCGGTGGATGTCATTACCGGTTTGATTAAAGCCAACATTCCCTGCCGAATTGCCTTCGCCGTGGCTTCCCAGATTGACTCCCGAGTTATCTTGGATTCACCCGGGGCCGAGAAACTGTTGGGCCGGGGAGACATGTTGTTTTTGCCACCCGATCAGGCTAAGCCCTTGCGTATCCAGGGAGCTTTTGTCCCGGACGGTGATATCAAGAAAATTATTGAATATGTAAAGAGTCAGGGTGTGGAAGCGGTTAACGACCCGTCGGTTTTTGTGGACACAACCCCTGCCGGTTTGGGTGAGGGGAGTCATGGGGGAGGTGGCGGACCACTCCTGGAGCAAGCTATTCGGGTGTCAGCCGGTTACGAACGGATGTCCATTTCCTTACTGCAAAGGAAGATGCACTTGGGTTACAACAAGGCGGCCGATATGATTGAGCAACTGGAGTTGGTGGGGGCACTAGCTCTTTCTGACGGCAATTCTAAAGGCAGACAGGTTTTAATTGGCGGAGACCCTGACAGCTTTATTACAACACTTTCAAAATGAGAGCCTTTGGAGCTGTTCTAAAAGAAGAAAGAGAGAAACACAGCTTTTCCATAAATCAGCTCGAAAAAGAAACAAAGATAAAAAAAACCTATTTGGTCGCCTTGGAAAATCAGACTTGGGACAAACTACCGGAATTTCCGATTGTGGTGGGATTTGTTAGGTTGATTTCCAGTCAATTGGGGGTCAAACAAAACAACCTGGTGGCTCTCTTGCGTCGTGACTATCCACCGGCTAACCTTACTAAAAAAATCTCGCCCCCGAGGGAGGTGTTTTTGAAAGGAATTACTCCCAAGGTTTGGGGGATTATGGTAGCTGTTTTGCTTTTATTGATGGGGGTAGGGTACCTTGTTTTTCAGTATGTGGATTATAACCGTAACCCCAAATTGGTTTTGACGGCTCCGGTTGAGGGTGTGGTTGTCAAATCCGGAACCAAAATTAATCTTGAAGGCAAAACAGATACCGATGCCTCGGTTTTTTTTAATAACCAAGCAATGTACATAAACCACGAGGGGGTGTTTAAGACAGAATACACTGTCTTGGAGTCAACAGTGTTGTCGGTGACGGCTATTAGCCGAGCTGGCAAAAAAACAGAGGTTGCAAGAGAGGTAAAAGTAAGTCAGTAAAAAAATGGATTATATTTCAACACTTTTAGTTGTAGTGGTTGTTCTTTTGACAGTGCTGTTGGTGATTGTGGGTATGCAGGTTTTATATGTCATTTTTGATTTAAAGAGAGCCATTAAACGCTTAAATGCCATACTGGAGGATTCGATTTTAGGTGGGGGTTTAATCCGCCCCGAAAAGCTGACCGGTTTAATTGAAATGCTTAAAAAAGGCAAGAAAATGGAATCCCACGGACAGGAATAGCTTCAATTTGACAAAGAAGAAGGGGGGGGGTAAAATGCGCTCCAAATGGCAAAAAAAGATGTTTTATGTCTAGAATATCTGGTGTTGGAAGACGCTATGAAACATAAAAATGGTGCCCGTCCTGCTATAGCAGAACTCCTTTCTTTTCTTACGAATCGTTTAATGAAAAAGGATACTCTTGAAATAAGAAGGGCGATTTCTTGTGCTGATAAGGCATGGGAGCTATTGAATTATCATAAAAGGCAAATTAATGGAATTCGAAAGACTTAGAAGGATTGACTCTATTGATTGCTTAACCTGTAGAAATTTTGTGTATTCGCATATTAGTGTTTGTATGAGTCTTGGCGGTGTTGGATAACTTCTATGGTTATTAAATTTTTGTTGGCATTAACTGTGTAGATAATGCGATATGGCCATGAACGCAAAGAATGCTCACCGGCTAATTTCCCTTTTAGTTTTTTTCCCGAAAAAGGGTCTAGCCGGAGGGATTGTAGTTTTTTGACAGCTTTTTGAGCTTCACTTTTAGGGAGTCGCCCCAGTTGTTTTTGGGCTTTGGCCGAAAGTTCAATCCTCATCTAATTTCAAACTTTTTTTAACTTCCTTTAAAGTATAGACCTTGCCGGCCTTAATATCTTTCTTAGCTTGGACAATATCACTCATCAGTTTCTTATCACTCATAATCTCCAAAGTTTCCTCCCACCCCTCAACCTCCTCAATGGGCATGAGAACAGCCCTCATTTTTCCGCGATGGGTGATGGCAAAACGACGCAAATTGGTACCAACTTCATCCAGAAGCTGGTAGAAATTTGACCTGGCTAAATTGGCGGGTAAAGTAGAGGCTAATTGGTTCATAGATGAATAGTACCATTAGTAGTACTATTTTGTCAAGCCGGGTTTGCGTGTATAATCACCTCATGACCAGTGAGGAGATTAGGGAGAAATATTTAGCTTTTTTTAAAAAGCAAAAACACGTGGAGATTGCCGCTTCCCCCTTGGTGTTGGAAGCGGACCCAACCACCATTTTTACCTCTTCGGGGATGCAACAGTTGGTGCCATATTTAATGGGTGAAATACACCCCAAAGGTAAACGGTTAGTTGATGTTCAACCAGTGGTGCGAGTTCATGGTAAATCTGATGATTTGGAAGAAATTGGTGATTTACGCCATTTATCATACTTTGAAATGTTGGGAAATTGGAGTTTGGGAGATTATTTCAAAGTCGAGCAATTACCCTGGGTGTGGGAATTTTTGAGAAAAGAGCTGGGTCTTGATCCGAAAAAACTTTGGGTGTCAATTTTTGAAGGTGGGGAAGGGATTGATCGGGATACCGAATCTGAAAAAATCTGGTTATCTCTCGGGGTACCAAAAAACCACATTTTTGCCTATGGGGTTAACAAAAATTGGTGGAGTCGGTCAGGGACACCCGACCAGATGCCGGAGGGGGAAATTGGCGGACCAACCTCGGAAATTTTTTACGAGTTTCCAGATGTTTCTCACAATTCTAAATACGGCGAATTGTGTCACCCCAACTGTGACTGTGGCCATTTTATTGAGATTGGTAATTCGGTTTTTATGCAATTCGTCAAGAAGGACGAAAAGCGATTAGTACCGCTTCCAGCTAATAATATTGATTTTGGTGGGGGTTTAGAAAGATTAACCCAAGCTGTTCAGGACAAACCAGATGCTTTTACTACCGATATTTTTGCCGAGGCGGTCAGGCGAATTTCTGAGGCTTCGGGTTATTCGTTTGGAACTGACATGACAAAAGATAAACACGTGCGAATTGTGGCGGATCACCTGCGGGCGTCAGTGGCAATTGCCTCTTACGGGATTTATCCATCCAACAAACTGCAGGGTTACGTCCTGCGCAAATTGATCCGTCGGGCTCTTTTTCATTTCCACCTTCTTGGTGGGAGTATTAAAGGCGGGGATTTTGTTCATTTGGCCGAAGCCTTTAAACATTTGGTAGCCAATGATCGTTGGGAAGAGGTGGCCAAGACGCTCTCGGGTGAGGGGGTGAAATTTGGAGAGGCCTTAGAACGGGGTCTATCATACTTGCGAAACGCCATAAATCATGGAGTGACAATTAACGGCAAGTTTATTTTTGATTTGTATCAGTCCTATGGCTTTCCGGGTGAGTTGGCTCTGGAGATCTTGAAAGAAAATGCCATTGAAGTAACACCGGAAATTACTGCCGACTTTAAAACCCAATTTGAGGCCCACCGAGCTTTATCTCAGACCACTTCGGCAGGGGTTTTTAAGGGCGGCTTGGCTGGGAGTGAAGAAATAATCAAGCGTTTGCATACGGCGACCCACCTAATGCAGGCCGGGTTGCGTAAAACTTTGGGGGAACAAATCGAGCAAAAAGGACAACATATTACGGCCGAACGGGCCCGCTTTGATTTTTCATTCAGTCGGAAATTAACCAACGAAGAAGTTGAGGTCGTGGAGGAATACGTCAACCGGGTGGTAGCCCTCTCCCTGCCGGTTACTAGGGAAACCTTGTTTTTTGATGAGGCCAAAAAAGCCGGTGCCTTGGGTTTTTTTACCGAGAAATATGGCGACGGGGTTGATGTTTACACGGTTGAGAGTGATGACCAAACTTATTCTAAAGAAATTTGCGGTGGGCCACATGTAGCCAACACTCATGAGATTGGGATATTTAAAATTATAAAACAAGAAAAAGCTGGTGCCAATATTGTGCGTGTTTACGCTACGGTGAAATAAACTGCGACACAACAAATCTGCATACTCACACGAGGTACGACAAGCGTCCACAGGTTCCGTGTGCGATTTGCCATGTCGCGTAATAGGCGGGCCATGCAAAAATGTGATAAATTGATATATATGGAAGTGGGTGGTGTTTTCCCCAAGACCGGAAAAGGAGAGAAACTTTACTGGTCTTTGATTATTGACGATGACCTCATTCAAGTGGGTTTGTGGCGAATGTGGGATGGTCACGTCAACCTCCTTTTTTCCAGTAACCCGGTGACCTGGAAAACTGATGAAGAGCTGGCCTCTGGGGCCGACAACCTTCTCTCTAGCGCTGTGGAGTTTATTCCGACTGACTCAATTGAGCCCAAAGAAGTGGTTTTTGGTATTCCGGCCTCCTGGGCTTTGGAGGGTGATGTCAAAGAAGGGTATGTGGCCAAAATCAAACTTATCTGTCAAGAATTAAAGCTTACCCCCTTAGGCTTTGTGGTGGTCAATGAGGCCATTGCCCACTCCCTTAAAATCAGTGGGGGTGAATCTTTAAACGGTATTCTTATGGGGATAACCCCTCGGCTTTTTGAAGTGACCTATTACAAGAACGGTGAAATTGTAGGGGCGGAAAGTGTGATTAGGAGTATTTCCGTGATTGATGACTTGAAAGAGGCCTTCCTACGTTTGGGGAAAAAAGAGGGAAGTCTAATCCCTCGGGTAGTTCTTTTTGATAATGGTAACCACTTGTCAGGTGAGATTAAAAACGAAATCGTAAAATACGATTGGCAACTGGATGGTATGGGTTTTCCTTCTGATCCGGTGGTGGAAATTATTGACCGGGAAACGGAAATGACGGCTGTGTGTTTGGCTGGGGGAACAGAGTTAGCAGAAGTTTCTAAATTAGAGCCGACCGATTCGTCTAAGGTGGAAGCCAGTGACCTGGGTATTTTTTCGGATGAGGTTCAACCGCCGGTTATCAAGGAGCCAATATACAATGAACCTCAAAAAAGAAAGTTGGTCTTGCCCAAGTTGCCTCACTTTCATTTGCCGGCTGTCAAACTACCAACCCGCCGTGTTCCCCTGATGGCTTTAGTTGGGGGTTTGATTTTCGTTTTGGGGTTTGTGGCGTTGTGGTTATTAACCACCAAGTCTGAGGTAGAGTTGGTGTTTTCACCCCGTAAAGTCAGAGACGCTGTGGAGGTGGCAGTGAACATGACCGGTAGTTGGGATTTTTCACAAAAGAAAGTTGTTGGTAAACTGATGGCGCAGACAGTATCTGATGAAAAAACAGCGACAGTTACTGGTACTAAAATTACTGGGGAAAAGGCCAAAGGGGAAGTGACTTTGTATCGAGTGGGGGAAGAGCTCTCTATTGAGTCCGGAACCAAATTGGTAGGGCCGGGGAGCATGACCTTTACTTTTGATAACCCGGTAAAAATTCCAGCCTGGAAGAGCATTACGATGCAGCGGAGGGAC
>DAIPJT010000008.1:0-2191 GCA_036770125.1 Patescibacteria group bacterium | reverse complement strand
ATTCCAACCGGCTCACCCTCTTCACCAGGGACGGTAAAAGTAGCGGTGACGGCCGTGGTTTTTGGAACAGAATATAATCTGGCCGGGAACTCGCTTTTCAAAGTAGGTAACTATCCCCAGAGTGACATTGAAGCTAAAAATGAAAATGCTTTTAGTGGGGGGACCAGGAAGGAAGTTAGTGCGGTTTCGGAGGAAGACACAACTTCTCTGAAGAAGGCTCTGTCTGAGGGTTTAGTAACGGAGGCCAAAGAAAAAGTGACCGGTCAGGATACTGAGGATTTTTTGATTAATGAACCGGTTAATATCAAAATAAACCGTGAGGATTTTTCAGCCAAGGTTGGGGATGAGGCGACCAGCCTGACCTTGAAATCAGAAGTGGTGGTTGAGTTTTTGGTTTTTCCCAAAGATGAAACATTGACTTTTGCCCGGCAGCTTTTGGCATCAAAGGTGGACACGGAAAAATTTCTTTTGCGGGACGACCTTTTGATTGTTGCCTGGTCGGATGTGGTTAGTAAAAAAGATTCTTATGCAGCTATTTTTGTAGCCGAAGGGTCCCTGTTGCCAAAACTTAACGAGAGTGAATTGGTCAAAAAGATTGCCGGTCGAAGGGGTTCTGTGGTTAAAGAATATTTAGCTACCCTGCCAACTTATTCTTCAACGGCTATTAAAATTACCCCTGCCTTGTCAAGATACGTCGGTATTTTGCCTTTATTCCCCAAGAAAATTACGATTATAACCAACTCATACTGATGAGTAACCAAAAGAAAAAATTATATCTGCGGATTATGGCCTCCCTTTTGGCTTTTGGGGGTGTGGTTCTTTTGACCATGGTTTTTTATCCCTTATTGTCTTATAAATTGACTGCCAACAGGAAGTTCCCGACCCTTTTGTCGCCGGTGGACAGTATTACTACCACCAACACCGGAGAAGTGGATTACACCAAAGCCAGCAACTGGTTTGTGGGGGACACCAGCGCCAAGTTTGATGAATCCAATATTTCCTACTACACCATGTCAGTCCCAAAGCTTGGGATTAAAAGTGCTTCAGTGGCTATAGGTGGGGAGGACTTGACCAAATATTTAATTCAATACCCCGGTACCGCTTTGCCGGGTAAGCGTGGCAATGTGGCAATTTTTGGTCATTCAACCCTACCTTCCTTTTATGACCCCGAAGAGTATATTTCCATTTTTTCTACTTTATCTCAACTGGACACAGGTGATGATATCAAGCTTTACTATGACGGGATTGAATATACCTATCGGGTGGAAAATTTAATTGAGGTGTCCCCAACAGACATTCAAATACTGGAACAGAACGTCTCCGATTCTTTTTTGAGTTTGATTACTTGTACACCTCCGGGAGATCCCCGGAAACCGCGTCGGTTAATTGTCCGTGCTAGAATAGTCCCTTTGGGAGAAAACAGAAATGAAAATAATTGGGATTGATTGGGGTGAGAGTAAAATTGGGTTGGCCAAGGCGGAGGGCTCTTTAGCCGAGCCCTTAGTGGTGGTTAAACCAGCTGACTTGAAAAAAATTTTGTTAGTGGAAAAACCGGAATTAATAATTGTTGGTATTTCCGAGAATCAGTCAGCTCAAAAAGCTCGCGATTTTGGGACAAAATTGCAGGAAAAATTAGGTATCAAAGTTGAATTTGTTGATGAAACCCTCTCGACCGTTGAAGCCCAAATTCGTTCGCGGGAAGCGGGGATTGGCCGACAAAAAAGGCGCGGTATGGAAGACGCCTATGCCGCCGCCATTCTCTTGCAAAATTACCTGGATAACCATGTGTCATCCCGTACTTGATACGGGATCCAGTGCGGTTTGTAGCTAAAAAGGCGTCTGCCCCGCAATTGCGGGGCGAATAAGATTTTGCGGTTTTGCCTTGCCCCGCGTAGCTTTATGCGAAGTGGGGTGTTATTATTTATTTATGGATTCCCAAACCACCTCCCCCGTTGAACATCCTTTGATAGTGCCGGTTATTTCTCCCCTACCTGTTTTGGTTCCACCGAAAAAAAGTGGAAAATATTTGCTTTGGGCATTGTTATTTTTGGTCTTACTTCTCTCCGCCACTGTCGCTTTTTTTGTTTATCAAAACTTCCAACTTCGTCAGCAATTAGTATCTCAACCTACTCCAGTCCCCTCTGCTGTTGTTTCGCCGACAGCCGACCCAACCGCTGATTGGAAAACATAT
>DAIPJT010000076.1:0-2312 GCA_036770125.1 Patescibacteria group bacterium | reverse complement strand
TTAACGAAACATCGTACAAACGTCTCAGAATTGACAACGTCTGGTTTTTTACCGACAACTCAAAATTCTGCTTATAAAGCGTCTCGTTAGCCTGCTGAACCGCCTGTTGCAAATCTCCCATGACTTATATTATTTCAGAAATTCGGGGATGTGGGTACTGGAAATAGTCGGTAACACTTTTTTGATCGCTTCTTTACACACCTCAATCGAGGTTTGTCCAAACAAACGAGAATACTGATTCACCAAGTTCTTAATTACAATCTCGGCCTCACCGTCCACTTTGTTTATCTCCGGCCCTGGCAATATCGACAACCCCGGCACTTTATTTGCCTCATCTATCGCCAACGGACCAATTAAATCCTGTTGCTCCTGCACGATAGCCTTAATAATAATCGCAACACTATGCTCGTCCATACGCGGTATTCCTTATCTGGGAAACGGAGTTAAATAGGCCAATTAACCCCAATGTCATCAAAAAATAAGCAGCCAAATACAAATAATCACCAAATCCTCCGTTCACCCAAAGGCCATTAAGGCTTTGATACAAAAACGTGTAATCAGCAAAAAACTGAACTACCAAAGCTAGTAAAATCGCCAATATCTTAACCCTCATCACCCCTCCCAAAAACTTCCTAGACATTCCAAACGTCATCAAGGCAATCGATACGTACAATGCTTGTCCCAAAGGATACCCAAAATCCAAAAAGGTAGTCAATGGTGACACTAAATCAACTGTATAGTTTTTCAGAAACAACACGTACCCTACCACCAGTAACCCCAAAGGAACAGCTATTGCCATAAACCAAGAACCAGCCGATTTCAGCCCAAATCTCACTCCGGCAGCTTTGGCTAAAAAAGAAATGCCTACGATATAGAGCGGTATCGCCCCAAAATACCCAACATCAGCCAACGAAGGATAAGGCACCTCAACTCGCAAGATCAAATTGTACAAACTAAACACGGTTTGACCCCAAGTCTGGGCAAACATTCCCAGTGCCAAAAAAAACAAAGACTTTCCCATTACGCTTTTAAGTCCGCCCCACCTCCGACTAGCCAATACTCCCACCACTCCCCCAAATCCCGACATCACCGGCCCATATACTATTCCAAAAAAATACTGCTCGTCCTCAATCCAATATCCTAAGGCTTGAATTTTTACCCACCACGCCGTCAAAATTACAAACGTCAACAACGCTAACATGTACAACCTTGAAGATTGCAATACCTTCATACTCACCTCCTCTAGTATATTCAGTTTCAGTATAATAAATCAACATGATTCCTGATTTTCCTAACTTTTCTCCCCTAAAACTAGAGCATCAGCCAGAGATTGAAAATATTACTCGGCAATTTCCTCCCTACTCCGATTTTAATTTTGTTAGTCTGTACTGCTACGACAGTGACCAAAAAGTGAAAGTGTCCTTGTTACATGGCAACTTAGTAATTCAATTTCCAGACTATCTTACAAATGAAATGTTTTATACATTTATTGGCACCAATCGAGTAAAAGAAACAATAGGTACATTACTAAAAGAAACACAAAAGCTGGGCACATCTCAATTTCTCAATCTAATTCCCCAAGAAACAGTCAGAGATCTATTGCCTAGTACCCAAGAATTTTCAATCACCGAAGATATCGACAACCACGACCACCTCCTTGACCCCCAAGTATTAGCCACCTATCCAGGAAACAAATTTGGGGCAAAAAGAAATTTCGTTAACCGGTTTACAAATAATTACCTCGACAATACTAAAATCGTTGCAATAGAAAAAATGGACTCTAGCCTACAAGAACAAATAATCAACGTTTTCGCCTCCTGGGAAAAATCCCAATCCAGAGACCATAAAGACACCGAAAGGGAGCTTCATGCTATCCAAAAAATGTTCACCGGAATTCATAAGTTCAATCTGCACTTCGTGGGAGTATACATCAAAGATAAATTGGTGGCTTTCTCAATTCAAGAGGAGGTCGGGAACGGCTGGGCCATGTTACACTTTGAGAAAGCCGATGTAAATTTTGTAGGAATATTTCCGTTTCTCAAACAGCAAGTTGCCCGGGAAATGTTAAAAAGAGGAGTAAAAATAATCAATTACGAACAAGACCTCGGCTTACCTGGACTCCGGAAGGCCAAACTAACCTATTCTTCTGGAAACTATCTTAAAAAATGGAAAGTTGGACCCCTACCTGGGTAATACACAAACCTTGTGGGATTTCGCCAAAAAATAAGAAGCGGCAAACTCAAGCGCCCGTTGATCATCAAAATCTTTACAACTGAAAATATCTATAAAACATCGATTGTCCACCTCATCGG
>DAIPJT010000075.1:0-2321 GCA_036770125.1 Patescibacteria group bacterium | reverse complement strand
GTGTGTGGAGACAACAGTACAGGCCATAAAAGCTGGCGGGTTGGTCATTTACCCCACCGAAACGCTCTATGGCGCCGGAGTGGATGCCACTAACTTTGAAGCGGTGAAAAAGCTGACAGCTTACAAGAATCGCCCTTTTGGCAAGCCCTACTCGATTGCTGTCACCGATCAAACAATGGCCTCGGTTTATGTTGACATAAACGAAGAGGCCAAAAAGATTTACCGGCGT
This sequence comes from Patescibacteria group bacterium, assembly GCA_036770125.1. Taxonomy (GTDB): domain Bacteria; phylum Patescibacteriota; class Microgenomatia; order UBA8517; family UBA8517; genus DAIPJT01. Next base: position 2,092 of record DAIPJT010000075.1, on the reverse strand, counting down.
TTTTTGCCTGGTCCGGTAACAGTTGTTTCTCAAGGGTTACACAAAACGGCTCCCGGGGTGGAATCGGAAACCGGAACTCTGGGTATCCGCATTCCTGATTATCCTTTAATAATAGACATCGTTAAAACTCTGGGGTGTCCTATTACCGCCACTTCTGCCAATGCCAGTTACAAAAAAAGACCCTACAAAATTGCTGACATTCTTGATAATTTATCTGCCAAACAAAAAGCTTTAATTGACTTGATCGTCGACGCCGGTACCCTTCCACCCAACGAACCGTCAACGGTAATCGACACGACATTCGGGAAGCCTACGGCCTTACGTATTGGTGGTGTCAAGCTCTCTTCCAAGAATGTTTTATTATCCAAATCAGAGGAAAACACCCAAAACATCGGGAAAGAGCTCTACCAAAAGTTTGCTCATTATTTGGGGACACGAGCAATTATTTTCGCATTAACCGGCGAAATGGGTACTGGAAAAACCGCCTTCACCAAAGGGGTCGCCCGCGCCATGGGAATCACCGAAGAGGTCACCTCCCCCACTTATGATTTGGTAAATCATTATGGTTCACTGGTCCACATGGATACTTGGCGACTAGAAAATTTAGAGGAATTTGAGGGCTTGGGTTTAGAGGAAATTATTCACGACAAGTCGGTTGTGGTTATTGAATGGGCCGATCGAGTTGCCGACATAATTCGTCAATATAACGAAGAAGCCATTGTCATTTGGGTAAAGATAGAATACAAAGACAAACAAAACGAAAGGGAAATTTCATGGGAAAACAAATAATTTTAGCCATTGATACCAGTTGTGATGAAACAGCAGCGGCCGTTACCTGTGGGCCAAAAATCCTCTCTAACGTTGTCTGGTCACAGGCTTCCCTCCACGCCAAATTTGGCGGTGTCATGCCATCTTTGGCCAAACGCATGCACGAAGACAAAATTGATTGGGTCGTTGATCGGGCAATTAAAAATTCAAAATTAAAAATTTCAAATTGCGAAGCTGTTGCCGTCACTGCCGGACCAGGATTAGCGATTGCTTTGGAAGTGGGCATTAGAAAGGCGAAACAATTAGCCAATAAATACCAATTACCAATATTACCAATAAACCACATTGAGGCACACGCCCTCTCGGCTTTAGCCGGAGGGAATGCTAAATGCCAAATGATAAATGATAAATTTCCCGCAGTTGCGCTTGTGGCCTCTGGGGGAAACACCCAATGTATTTTGATAAAAAAAATCGGTGATTACGAAATCTTAGCCCAAACCCGGGACGATGCCTTGGGTGAAGCTTTAGACAAAGCCGCCCGCATGTTGGGTTTGGGTTACCCCGGAGCGGCCCTTTTGGAAAAAATGGCCACACTGGGAAACCCCAAAGCCTACCCCCTACCCATTCCCCTTGTTGGCCAGCACGCCAACTACTTCAGCTATTCGGGGTTAAAAACCGCCATGTACCGCTTGGTTCAAAAACTGGAAGCCGAAAACAAACTTGATCGCCAAGCTGTTTATGATTTAGCCAATGCTTTCCAAAATGTCGCTTTCAAACACTTCACCAACATCTCCTTTGACCAAATCCAAAAGCACTTACCTTGTCATTCCCGACCCGATCGGGAATCCATACAAAAAAAGACCTGGACCCCGGATCAAGTCCGGGGTGACAGCAGTGGAGTTTCATATCTGCTCTGTGGTGGAGGGGTAATGGCCAACAATGAGTTACGAAAAAGAATCAGAGTATTATCCCGTAAATACGGGGTAATACCCCTCTTCCCCTATACCAAAAAACTGTGTGGCGACAACGCCGCCATGATTGGTGTCACTGCTTTTTTGCGAGGTATATCAAACTACAAAAAAGATATTCAAAGAATACCAAAGTGGGCAATATGTGGATAACCTGTCCGAACTCGATCCCAAAGCTAAATCATTGTGATAAAATAACTAACAATTGTTTCGTCACCCCGGACCTGATCCGGGGTCCAGAAAAATGGCGATGCCACCCCTTCGGGGTAAAAATACTGGATCCCGTGTCAAGCACGGGATGACAAAAAACATTAAAACTAATTATGAATAAAACATATAGTCCGAAAGAGTTTGAG
>DAIPJT010000074.1:0-2428 GCA_036770125.1 Patescibacteria group bacterium | reverse complement strand
CTGGGACTACGTCCCCGCTACCCCCACGCCGGTTGTTGTCCCTACCCCCACCCCCGTTCCCTAATTTGTGTTTGTTCTAAAAAGGCCTCTCCTTTTGTGTCAAAGGGGAGGCCTTATGAAAATCAAAGCTTGGCTTATGAAAGGTTCTGTATTTTGTTTAATGTGTTAACATTCCGTTATGCCAATGGGTACCGCCGAATGTCGGTTATGTGGAAAAACAATTGAAGGGAATGTGCCCGATTACCAAGCCGGAAGATCGTTCTTGGGAACGGGTAGCGATGTCCATTTTCGCTCAGATGAAATAACCTGGAAGTTAGCACATGATTTGATGGAACATCATAGTCGGTGTGAAAAAAGAACAAAAGAAAATAACGCGGTTGACTTTGATGTCTATTTGGGTAACAGAAGTACACTCGTTGGCCTTTTCGAGGTTCATTCTTACGCTGTTAAACTTTATTATTTTTTTAACTGTATCCCCCAAAGACGTAAGTAGTTTTTGTATTAATGTATTAATACATTAATACAAATTAAATTCGAAACGGAGTTAGTGTAGCGATGTATCGATACATCGCTACAATCAGGCTTGGTATTTGAAGGCGAATTGGGTGGATAAAACGTCGGTTAACTTCTGGCGAATGCGGGCGACCTCTTTATCGGTTAAGGTTTTGTCGGGTGATTGATAGTAAATCCTAAAAGTTACGAAATGGTCAAAGCGGTCCAATAGTTCTACTTTGGCAACATTGATTATTTTTTCCATTTCTGTCATCACCTCTCCGAGGTAGATCCGGGGAGCAATTTCAAATTTCAAATCCTCAATTTGAGGAGAATTCGGATTGGTGGGCTGATAAGTCACTAACTTTGCGTTAGTGTGCAAAGCTGTGACGGCAAAATTAGCAATTGCACAATCACCAATTAAATTAATTTCCCCAATGGTGTTTTTACCAATCAGGAAATTGAGGCCGGTGATTGTGGGTTGGGTAGTGGATTTAATACCGGTTTTGGTTAGAAAAGCTTTAATAATTTCCGTGGCATCGGAAAAGCTGTAATCGGCAAAACCCAAGCAAAGCATGTTTTTCTCCTCCGGCAAGTTATTTTTGACCGGTAGATATGTGTTGGCCATTTCAAAGACAAAAAACTTGCCTTGTTTTTTGCTGTTATTAACGAGAACTTTTTGGATTGAGGTACTTAGATTATCGCGCAGGTATTCGGTGTCACTACCCATGGGATTACTTAACTTAACCCCTTTGGTATTTATCATGTCGCCCTTGGCGACTAAGGACGAAGTGTAGACCTCAATTCCACCTAGGTTGACCAATGAGTTTTTTACTGCCCATTCAAAATCAAATACCAGATTGGGATTAACCGGCAGAACCCCTTCCATTAACGTGCCATCAATTTGGTGATAACCATAGATGCGGGCCACTTCCTCAATGATGTCTTCGGGAATTTGGATATCGCCTGAGCGATACGATGGTGCAGTAATTTGCAAAACACCACCCCTGTCTTTTTTGACAATAAAACCCAACTGTTCCATAATTTTTTGGATTTCCAAAGCCGTAACAGCAATTCCTAATTTTTGCGAGATGAATTCTGGCGTAACGGCAATTGTTTTGGGAGTAACCGGATGAGGATAATTGTCGACAATTTGACCTACTGCTTTGGGTTTGCAAATAGTGATGAATAAATCGGTCGCTCGTTTAATGGCTACCAAACCCAATTGGGGATCAACCCCTTTTTCGTTATATTGAGCGGCCATGGTTCGCAGGCCTAATTCCATTGAAGTTTTTCTGATTTTTTGTGGGGTGACATCGTCGGAGAAAAGTAAAAATTTGGTGGTTTGATGGGGCCGAACCACGCTGTTTTGGGTACCCATGATCCCCGGCAGGTCAATAATTTTACCTGTAACGTCCCGGAAAATAACATCACCACTGGTTAGGCGATAGGTCTGACCGTCTAAGCCCACGACCTTTTCACCTTTGCGCGACTCGTCAATAATAATTTGGTGATTTTTAATTAGGTCAAAATCAAAAACGTGCAAAGGGTGGCCTATTTCCAGCATCACGTAGTTGGTAATATCCACCGGAGCATTTAAGGACCTGATGCCACAAGCTTCCAGCCGGTCTTTCATCCAGATTGGTGTTGCCCAATTGGTAATTTGTTCCAAAACCACTCCGGTGGTGCGGACCGACAAGCCCTTTTTGTCTTTGACAACAATTTTTTTGGAGGAAGTATTTTTGTTTTTTTTCACCAACAAAGGTATTGGGCCGGCTTTAATCCCGAAACGGGGCAAAATGGCACTGGCTTCACGGGCAATACCCACCACACTGGCCATGTCCACTCGGTTGGTGGTTACCTCAATGTGTAAAAGTGAGTCGTTTTTTACTCTGCTAACACGTTCGATTGAGGGGCCAGACAGGCTTAGATACTT
>DAIPJT010000073.1:0-2496 GCA_036770125.1 Patescibacteria group bacterium | reverse complement strand
GGGGGTGGGGGTAGGGACAACAACCGGCGTGGGGGTAGCGGGGACGTAGTCCCAGTTAACTTTGACACCCACCTTAATTGTCTTATCGGCATTGTTGCTATTTGCGTCTTTAGCCGTCACTTTAATCTCGTGCACCCCGGTAGACAAATCGGCCTCATATTTGTAGGGGGCGGAAGTGAAACCGCGAATTCTCGCACCGTCGATAAATAACTCGGCTTCATTGATGCCGGAGGTTGATTCCACCCGAAACTCAACGGTGAATTTGTTGTCCAGGTTGGACGAATGGTCACCCGGGTTAACAAAATTAATTGACAGAGGGTTACTGGCTCCACAATAGTCGGCCGGCGGGCGGTAACGGTCATCGGTTTGGGTGCCAATCCAGGTTAATATTCCCTCCTGCCACTTATTAGGGCCACCTGGCCCGGCCGTCGGGTCTTCCTCTTTTAAGAAAATAAATTCGCGCTCGTCATAATTGCCGGAGGAGATATCCGAGGGGGTGGCCAACTTGCCGTCGTTTTTGCAAACTTTCACTTTTTTGTGCACCGGATCATCCCCAGGTTCGGTTCCTTTTTTAAAATATTCCAGTCGTTCCGAAAAACCATCATGGGCCCTAAACCCGGAAACTACATCAACATTGGCCGAAACGACGTTGGCTGGTGTGTCAAAAGTAAAACCAGTCTTGCCCTTGAAAGTAGCCAGGGTTACTCGCCGCCAAATAGGGGAAGCCCCAGACACTCCGGAGGCCACCTGTTTCATGGGCGTATTGTCATTATTACCCACCCACACTCCCACGACCGCGTGTTTGGTCCCGCCAACCGTCCAGTTGTCGCGTCGATCATTGGTTGTTCCGGTTTTAACAGCTACCTGTTTTCCGGCAATATTTAATAAAGAATTTAAGCCAAAAACATCTTTCCGGGCTTCATTGTCCGACAAAATATTGGCAATCAGGTAGGCATCCTCTTCATCCAGCACTCGTTTACCCAATTTCGGTGTATTTTCTTCAATTACCTTACCCTTGCTGTCGGTCACTTTAAGAATCGCCACCGGCTCAACTTTAAAGCCACCGTTCATAAAAGGACTATAGGCATCGGTCAAATCCAAAAGCCTTACTTCTCCACCCCCCAAGGTCAGTGACAAACCCACTCTTTTTAAAGTGGCATCGGTCGGCGGCAACGAGGTAATTCCCATCTCATAGGCGGTGGATAACACGTCTTTAATCCCAACTAAAGCTAAAAGTTTTACCGCCGGAACGTTAATCGAATTGGCCAAAGCGTAACGCAGTTGAACCGGGCCACGGAACTTGCCGTCATAGTTAACCGGAATATAGACAGGTTTATCCACTCCACCCGGAAATTCGGTTGGCGCGTCCACCAACAGGGAACTGGGCGTAAAACCTTTCTTGAAAGCCGTGACATAAGTGAAGGGCTTGAAAGATGAACCGGGTTGACGAAGCGACAAAGCCACGTTAACCTGGCCGTCATAATTGGGATCGTCAAACTGTTTGCTCCCCACCATCGCCAAAATTTCACCGGTTGAAGGATCAATGGCCACCGCTGAGCCGTTGGTGATATTTAAGTACTCCACTTTTTTTATTTCTTCATAAACGGCTTTTTGGGCCTCTTCCTGAAGTTCCAAGTCCAAGGTAGTCGTCACCGTTAGGCCCCCGCGTTCAATGGCGTCGGCTCCGAATTTTTGCTCCAGCAATTTCTCCACGTACGTCACAAAGTGGGGAGCTTTAAAGGACGAACCTTTTTCTTGGAAAACCACGTTCCCCAACTCTTTAACCGCGTTGGACTCTTGTTCTCCTGTAATGTGTCCGTCCTCCCGCATCCGGCGCAGGACATTGGTGGCCCTGGCAATATAGGCCTTGGGGTCGGAAGAGTAGGGGGAATACAAAGACGGCCGCTGAGGAATACCCGCCAAAATGGCCGATTCCACCAAATCTAAATCTTCGGCCTTCTTGCCAAAATAAGTTTCCGAAGCCGACTCCACTCCCCAAATTGTACCGCCGTAGGGAGCTTCGTTTAAATACATCAACAAAATCTCATCTTTTTTGTATTTCTTTTCAATCTGAACAGACAAAACAAATTCTTTGACCTTGCGCCAGATCGTCCGCTCCGAAGACAAAAGAACATTTTTTACCAACTGCTGCGTCAGAGTTGACCCTCCCTGACAACGACCAACAAAACAACGCAGAGATCCCCGAACCATGCCCCAAATATCAAAGCCACCATGTTTGTAAAAGTTTTTGTCCTCAATGGAGATCGTTGCCTGTTTTAAAGTTTCCGGTACATCGGCAAAAGTCACCGGGGTTTGACGTTTGCCTTCAAAAATGTCGTACAGGGGCACGCCGTTACGGTCCAAGATCTTCGTTGAGTAACCTTCGTTACGAACAATCTTTTCGGGTGAGGGTAAAAGAAGAGAAAAGAGGGGTACACCTATAACAATCATCAAAAAAAGTCCGACTGAGGCCAACAACAACAGCTTGCCCCATTT
>DAIPJT010000007.1:0-14690 GCA_036770125.1 Patescibacteria group bacterium | reverse complement strand
ATGTCATACGAAGTAGCCAAAAGAATAATCGATGTGGTTGGGGCGGTGGTGATTTTGATTATCTTCTCACCGATTCTTTTGGCTATTGCTGTGGCCATCAAACTAACCTCGCCGGGACCTGTGTTTGTAGAGCCTGGTAACGGGCATATGAAACGAGTGGGCAAGGGTGGAAAAATTTTTCGGCTTTACAAATTCCGTTCAATGATGGTTAAAGCCGATGTTTTGGAAAAGACCGACCCCAGATATCGGACTTCATACATTGAAAAACGCAAAAGCGGTACTTACAAACCGACTCGTGATCCCAGAATTACCCCGGTCGGTAAATTTGTCCGGAAACACTCACTGGATGAATTGCCTCAACTTTTGAATGTACTGCGTGGGGATATGAGTATTGTGGGCCCCAGGCCTTATTTGCGCGAGGAATTGGATGAGCAGACGGCCAAGTTTCCCGGGACGGATGGCTTTGTCCGTGACACCCTGACGGTTAAGCCGGGTATTACCGGATTTTGGCAGACCAATGGTCGCAGTGAAGTAGCTTTTGACAAACGGGCCGAAATGGACGCCTATTATGCCAAGAAAAAATCTTTGTGGTTTGACGTTTTGATTATGCTGAAAACACCATTGGTCATGCTGACCGGGAAAGGAGCCAATAAAGGAAACTGAAGGATTTAAAATGAACGACAATTTCAACATTCCCCAAATTCATCCCGATGAACCTACAAAAAAAGACTTGCCGGTTTATATGCAGGTGCCACCACAACCGGCAATTCCGGCAACGCCCAAACCGGTTATGCCAAAAGTAAAAAAAACACACAAAAAGCTAAAGATTGCCCTGGGTGTTGTTTTTGCTTTTACCCTTCTACTTTTTTTTCTCTTCTACTCTGCTTATGATCAATCTCAGAAGTTGGTGGCCAGCGCTCGAATTTTAAAAGATTCGGTGGCTACCAAAAACTTGGATGAAGTAAACAAAAAACTAACTTTATTTGAAAATGACTACCGGTCTTTTTCGAAAGCCTACAGCCGGATTGAGTGGTTAAAAGTGATTCCATATTTTGGTTCTTTTGTGAGTGATGGGGGGAAATTTGTTGACGCCGGGCAAGAGGGACTGTACTTAGCCAAAAAGGGTGTTGAAGTGGCCAAGCCCTTTGCCGACCTCATTGGTTTTTCCACGGGTGGCGGTGAAGCCAAACAAGAAACGGCTGAAGACAGGATTAACTTTCTTATCAATTCAACCGAGAAATTGGCACCGGAGCTGGACACTTTGGAAGTGCATATTAAAAAGATTAACGGAAAGCTGTCCGGCATTAATACGGCCAAATACCCCCGAAAGATTGGCAAATATGAAGTCAGGTCCCTTTTGGAGTCCGGTTTGCTGGGTGTGTCTTTGACAACGGAGATTTTTTCCAAGGCCAAGCCGATTGTAGCTGACGTGCCGACCTTAATGGGAGTAAATACCCCCAGAACCTATTTGGTTATTTTCCAAAATGACAAGGAGCTACGGCCCACCGGCGGTTTCATTACCGCTTACTCGCTTTTGCAGGTAGACAAAGGGAAACTAAACCCCGTGTCTTCAGACGACATTTATAATCTTGACTCCAAATACAACCCTTCAATTCCGGCACCAGATCCGATTGTCAAATATCTGAAAGGTCCGTACGTTCTTTCCAAGTATCTCCGCCTGCGGGACATGAACTGGAACCCTGACTTTTCGGAGAGTATGAAGATGTTTGTGGCCGAGATAGACAAGGTTGGTTTACGGGGTATTGACGGGGTAATTTCGGTCGACACTCAGGTTTTGGTTAATCTTTTGGACGTGATTGGCGAGATTCAGGTTCCGGGATTTGGAGCCTTCAGCAACAAGATTATTTCTGAATGTAACTGTTCACAGGTTATTTATGAGTTGGAAAGCTTTGCCGACGTTGAGGGTCCGATAGTTTGGGACCCTGCGGGAACCGGAAAAATAATTTACGCTCCGGCCAATTATGAAAATCGCAAGAAAATTATTGGCCCTTTGATGAACGCAGTTATTGCCAATGCCATGGCCCAACCCAAAGAAAAAATGCCCGGGCTCCTGGAAGCCGGGTGGAAGTCGATATTGGGCAAGAATATCATGTTTTTTTTGTTTGATGCCAAGATGCAGGCTAACATGGGTATTTTTGGGGCGACAGGTAGTATTGTCCGGCATACGGGTGACTTTTTACACATCAATGACGCTAATTTGGGTGGGCGAAAGTCAAATTTGTATGTGACTCAGGAAGTGCTGCAAACGATTACCTTTGACAAAAACGGTCAGGCTCAAAAAACTTTGGAAATTACTTACAAAAACCCGGAAAAATATGACGGCTGGTTGAATTCGGTTTTACCCAATTATGTTCGGATCTATGTGCCAAAGGGAAGTAAGTTGACCTCTTTTGAGGGGGCCGAAGAAATATTTGATGCCTATGAAGACTTGGATTACACGGTTTTTCCGGCTTTCTTTCAGCTTCGGCCACAGGGTGTGATTAAGTTAAAGGTGGTTTACACCTTGCCCATAAAGAAGGGTAAAAAATACGACCTTTACGTTCAAAAACAGCCGGGAACGGTGGCTTTCCCGTACACCGTTACTTTGGGTAAAAACACGACAGAATTTCTCCTGGATGGCGATAAAAGTTTGTCTTTCTGAGTATGTTGTCGGTGAAGGGCTCTTCTGTGGGAATTGTTCTTTCAGTGATGGACTACAAGGACGCGGATTGCTTGGTTGAAATATTCAGCCGGGAATTGGGAAAAAATCTGTTTATCGCTAAAGGTATTAGGCGATTCAAGAGTAAAAAACGTGGGAGTTTGGAGGCTTTTAATGAGGTGAATTTTTCCTGGTCGAGGAGTAAGGGCTTGCCCCTAATCCTTGAGGTTAAAGTGGAAACTCCTTTTCCAAACATCAAAAAAAATCTTAATAAAATGGCCCTGGCCTTTTATTTTTGCGAAGTAGTGAAAAAAGTCACCCGGGAAGAAGATCCGCATCCGGATTTGTATGACATCTTACTGGATTATCTTTCTCAAATTGAATTGGGTAGCCTTTTAAAAACTCTGCGACAAAACTTTTTACATGACACCCTGATTACTTTGGGTTACCTGACGCACGGCAACAAAGCCACCAACTACGATGCTGAGATAGAAGCAATCACCGAAAAGCGAATTAATTCTTTTCGGGTGGGGAAGGCAATGTTGTCACCTTAGTGTTCTTCGGCTGCCACGGCCTCAGCCTTGGTTTTGTGAACCGTTCCTTCGGGGTGATTGGCTGGCGCGTAAATAGTATAAAGCTTTAAAGCCGTACCTCCTGTATTTATAATATTGTGATTGGTCCCGGCCGGGATGACAACGACGTCATTATCACTAACCGTAAATTCGCCCTCATCGGTCACCACCTTGCCCGATCCTTCCTCGAATCTGAAAAACTGATCGACATCGGCATGGACCTCTGTGCCAATTTCTTCGCCCGGCAACAAGCTCATGACCACCAATTGTTGGTGAGCTCCGGTAAAAAGAACCTGACGGAAAAAATTATTTGCTTTAGTCGCCTCCTCAATATTTGTATGAAAAACTGTCATTAATTCTCACCCCCTTAGCAATATACAATATACGATATACAATATTTAAAGCAATAGCTTTATAATACTTATATGGATTTACTAGAAAAAGTGGTCGCCCTCTGTAAACGACGGGGTTTTGTTTTTCCCGGAAGTGAAATTTATGGTGGTTTGGCTAACTCGTATGATTATGGCCCGTTGGGGGTGGAGCTTAAAAATAATGTCAAGAAACTTTGGTGGGATAAGTTTGTGCATGGACGTGACGATATACTGGGCCTTGATGGATCAGTGATTCTCTCGCCCCGAGTGTGGGAGGCTTCGGGCCATGTAGCCGCCTTTACCGACCCTTTGGTTGAATGTAAAAGTTGCCACAAAAGATTTCGGGAAGATTTTTTGGAGAATGCAAAAGAGTGCCCCGAATGCAAGGGTGAACTGACCCTACCCAAGATGTTTAACGGCATGTTTAAAACCAATATTGGGGCCACAGAAAACAAAGAATCGGTGGCCTATCTTCGTCCGGAAACAGCCCAGGCAATCTTTATTAATTTCAAAAATGTTCTTGATTCGCGACACCCAAAATTACCTTTTGGTATTGCTCAAATTGGTAAAGCTTTTAGAAATGAAATCACGGCTGGGAATTTTATTCATCGAATGTTGGAATTTGAACAAATGGAGATCGAGTATTTTATCAGCCCCAAATCCGACTGGGAGCCAATTTTTGATGATTGGTTGGGGGAAATGAAAAGTTTTTTGCAGGAGATGGGTGTTGACTTATCAAAAGTTAAGGTACGTGAGCATGCAGACAAGGAACGCAGTCATTATTCTAAAAAAACAGTTGATATAGAATACGAATTTCCCTTTGGCACCAAGGAAGTTTATGGTTTAGCTTACCGAACCGATTTCGATCTGAAAAAACATTCGGAGGTGAGTGGTACGGATTTGGTGTATCACAATGTTGAGACGGGGGATAAATTCACTCCTCATGTAATTGAACCATCTTTTGGGGTAGACAGGTCATTATTGGTTTGTTTGCTGGAAGCCTATAAAGAAGATGGGCAGAGAGTTTACCTTTCGTTTCCGCCCAAAATTGCCCCGTATAAAGTGGCGGTTTTTCCGCTTTTAGCCAACAAACCGGAATTGCTGAAGGGGGCGCGTGCGATTTACGAAACTTTAAAATCACAAATGGTGGTGGCCTGGGATGACCGAGGGAATATTGGCAAGCGGTATTTGTCTCAAGATGAAATTGGGACACCGTTTTGTATCACTTTTGATTTTCAATCACTGGAGGACCGGATGGTAACGGTTCGGGACAGGAACACGACCAAGCAGGAGCGAGTGGCCATTGACAGACTCCCCGAATACTTACAGAATGAATTGAAGTGACAAAAATACTCCCTCTTTTAAAAAAATACTTGCCCTACATTCTTTTGGGTTTGGGAATTTTGGTTTTTGCGATTGTGGGTGTGATTGTAGTTAAAAATAAAAATAAGGGAGTTGATGATGAAGAAGAGGTGGTGGTTGAGTTGCCATTTGACAAACGACCGGTAGTGTCTTTGACCCCTTCGGCCGACGGCCATTGGTTAAAGCTCAAAGTGGAAAAAATCGATAAGACGGCTAACATGCTTGATTACGAGCTTTTGTACAGCTTGCCGGACGGACGGACTCAGGGAGTGCCCGGGTCAGTGACTTTAAACGGCCGCGACATGTTTGAACGTGATCTTTTGATGGGGTCTGAATCTTCCGGGAAATTTAGATATGATGAAGGGGTCAAAAATGGCACGATCACTATTCGTTTACGGGATAAAAAAGGTAAATTAATGGGTAAAGTGGGTGGAGGGTTCTCATTATTTAATTCGGCTGACGGCACCACTTTAACAACGGAAACGGGTGATTTCTCGGTCACTCTGGCTTCATTCCCCAAAAATTCTCACCTTGTTTTGATGGAATCTTTTGGAGTAAACAAAGCTCCAGGCTTTAAAAGCACGGAAACACCTTTTGGTCTTTTTGCTTCAGGAGACGTTGGTATTTCTGAGTACACGGTTAAGGGTGTGGCCTCGTACGTTTACAAAAACAACTGGGTAACCGACAAAGATCTCTCCGGCTCGCGCTTCTTCTTCATCGCTTCCTCAGAATAAACATCATGCCTCAAAGGAGAGACCTTTGAGGCATGCATAACTATAGGTCGCCATTAAGGTCTCGCCTTCCCCAAAGGGGGCCCGCCTTCACCCTCCGCCTCGGAGGGTTCGGCTCCTTTTAAGGCAGAGACCTTTTTAACCCGTCCCCTTGACACGCCCGTGAAAATAGTGAAAAATGGATGAAAGTGGTGAGAAGTGGTGAAATGAGAATACTAGTAGGCCAATATGAAAGTTTTGTCACCGAGAAGGGTAGGGTGGCCGTGCCCAAAAAATTTAGAGAAATTTTGGGTACCGACTTGATTGTTTCCCGTTGGTACGAAGGCTGTTTGGTTTTGGTTTCCAGGCCGGAATTTGAAAATTTGCTCTCCAAAGTGGGTTTCAACGCCAAATATGCCACCAAGCCCGTGCGGGATACCGACCGCTTTATTTTATCAAGCGCTTTTGAGGTGGTTTTGGACAAACAGGGCCGGTTTGTTGTACCCAAACTCCTTCGCCAATTTGCCAACCTTGCCAATGAAACGGTTTTTTTGGGTTTGGGGGACCGGATTGAAATTTGGGACAAAACCAAATGGGTAGCCAAAGAAGTGGACATTGCCAAGGAAGCTTCGGAAATCTTAGAAAGTTCGGTTGCCAACCGCCAAAACAATGAAAACTGACAGCTATCATCAACCGGTAATGGAGAAAGAGGTGATTGAGTGGGTTGGCGAGGCCCGTCGGGTCGTTGACGCCACTTTAGGTTTTGGTGGACACACACAAGCCTTATTGGAAATCGGATGTGAGGTTTTGGGGGTGGATATGGACGAAGAGACCCTGAAGTTGACCGAAGAGAGTATCGCTTCAGCCAAATTGGGCGATCAATTTAGGGCTGTGAACGGGAATTTTGCCGTTTTGGATGAAATAGTTCAAAAGGTCGGCTTTGAAGAAGTTGACGCAATTTTGTTTGATTTGGGAATTAACTCTTTCCAGCTGGATCGAAGCAACAGGGGCATTTCCTTTAAAGCCTTGGACGAGGATTTGGATATGCGTTTGAATAAATCCATGTCGGTTAAAGCTTCCGATTTGTTGGCGGCATTGGATAAAAGTAATCTAACCAGACTTTTTGGAGAAGTTTTGGCCAAAGGTTTGGCTAATCAGCTGGCAACGGCTATTTTTGAACGAAAACAAAGTCAAAAATTTGTCAAAGTGGGCGACTTGGTGGCCATTTGTAACCAAACTTTTGGTCACTGGAGTACCAAACTTTTACCCAAAGTTTTTTTGGCTTTGAGAATGGCGGTCAACGGTGAAATGGAAAATTTAGAAGAGGGGTTACCAAAGGCATTCGGAATTTTGAGAAAAGGGGGCAGGCTTCTGGTAATAACTTTTCATTCAACTGAAGACCGAGTGGTGAAGCAATATTTTGCCGGAATAGTTAGTGAGGGAAAGGCCATTAACTTGACCGGCGTTGGTCTAAAACCGACGACCCAGGAAGTAGAGGCCAACTCTCGGTCCAGGAGTGCCCGTTTAAGAGTAATTGAAAAAAAATAACATGACAAAAAATAATTTTTTAATCTGTTTCCTGATTTTGGTTTTTGCCACTGTTTTTGTGAACATTTCTGGCAGTATTTTCTGTTCCAGTAAAATAAAATCGGTGGTGGCTTTGGAAAAAGGTATTAATTCGGTTGACGGAAGTATTTTGATGGAAAAAGCCAAACAGGCCGAGCAGTCCTCTTTGAATCAGCTGGTGAGTCAGGCTGACACATACGGCTTCAAAGAACCCACCCTAGTAGTTTATGCGAGTACTAACAAAAAAGTGGCTACCAAGTGATTCTTTTGGAGGAAAAATTATTTTCCTGACGTGCCTGATTGTCGTTTTTTATTTACTGGTTGTTGCCAAACTGTTCTCCTGGCAGGTCTTGAGGGGAAGGGAGATTACTAATCAAATCGGCAGACAAAACACTCGAGAAAGCTATTATGAAGGCCGCAGGGGGGCCATTATCTCGGTTGACGGCCGGAGTTTGTCGGAAAACATCATTCGCTACAACTTATGGACCGATCCGCAAGTCGCCAAAAAGAATGTAGCCGAGAAAGTAATTGCCCTATCTGCCCGGTTGGACCTTTCCAGACCGGATTTGCAGAAAATTTTTGACAAGACCGACACTCGCTATGTGACTTTAGCCAAAAGATTGACCAAGGACCAGATGGACAACATCAAGCTTCTGGAGGTGGAAGGCCTGGGTTTTGACCAGGAACAGTTACGAATTTACCCGGAGGCCTCATCGTCTTCTCACGTGACCGGATTTTTGGGGAAAGATGATGGGGGTAAAAGTAAAGGCTATTTTGGTTTGGAGGGTTATTATGATCTGGTGTTACGGGGCAAAGAGAGCGTGCAAAAATTCAAAGTCGATGCTTTGGGTCGGCGAATTGAAACTTCGACCGACACGCTTCAGTTGGATGGGGCCACTCTTCTCACCTCAATCGACTTGGGTATTCAGGTGGTGGCTGAAAAAAAACTGCTGGCGGGTATTGAGAAATACGGAGCCGTATCCGGCAATGTCGTGATTATGGATTCTAAAACAGGCAATCTTTTGGCCATGGTGGCGGCTCCTTCCTTTGACCCCAACCGCTATTGGGAGTTTGACAACATCTTGTATAAAAATCCCATTGTTTCGGATTCTTTTGAACCGGGATCTGTTTTTAAGGTGGTGGTGATGGCGAGTGCTTTGGATCAGAAGGCAGTGGATGAAGACACCAAGTGTGACATTTGTGACAAGGCCTACAAGATTGACAAATACCAAATAGAAACCTGGAACGATGAATATTATCCGGACTCATCCATGACGGAGGTGATTGTTCATTCGGACAATGTGGGCATGGTGTATGTTGCCAACAAACTGGGCAAGAAAGATTTTTATGCCCACTTATTAAAATTTGGTTTTGGAGAAGCAACGGGCATTGACGTCCAGGGGGAATTTTTTCCAAAGCTCAAAAACTACAAAGATTGGAGTGATGTTGACTTGGCTACCATTTCTTTTGGCCAGGGTATTGCCGTCACTCCCATGCAGATGATTCGGGCGGTGGGAGCAATTGCCAACAAAGGTGTCATTCAAACCCCTCAAATTGGCCAGAAAATATTAATGAATCAGGGAGAAGTGAAAGAAATCAAAAAGGAAAATAGTTACCGGGTGATCTCAAAAGAGGCGGCCGAGAAAATAACGGCTATGATGGTGGAAGCGGCTTCAAGCGGTGAGGCCCAATGGACCAACCTGCCCGGATTTGGTGTGGCCGGTAAAACCGGAACGGCCCAAATTCCGATTGCCGGGCACTATGATGATAAAAAAACCATTGCCAGCTTTGTGGGTTTTGCTCCCTATGATGACCCCAGGTTTGTCATGTTGGTCACTTTGAGGGAGCCCAAAAGTTCACAGTGGGCTTCAGAAACGGCTGCGCCTTTGTGGTATGATATAGCCTCGGACTTGTTTATTAAGTTTGGCATTAGCCCGGAAAGATGACAGACAAATTATTGAGCTTTTTGCAAAAAACACCCTTCACTTCGGTGGTGGATGATTCCAGAAAAGTCACGAAAGATTGTCTGTTTGTGGCCATTAAAGGAGCTCATTTTGACGCCCATGATTTTTTGGCAGAAGTGATCAAAAAAGGGGCTGTAGGGGTGGTTGGAGAACGGAAAATTAAAGATTTGCCGTTTGTTCCCCAAAATTATTTTCAAGTAGATAATTCCCGACAGGCTTTAGGTGAAATTGCTGCCTTTGTAAATAACAATCCGAGTGAAGAAATGGAAGTAATTGGCATTACGGGTACTGACGGTAAAACCACGACCGCCAACTTAATTTATCACATTTTGAATTTTGCCAAGAAAAAAGTGGCCGTGGTGTCCACCATCAACGCCGTAGTGGGCAATAAAAATTTGGATACCGGTTTCCACGTGACCAATCCGGAACCCCTGCAACTGCAGTCAATTCTGGCTCAAATGGTGGCCGACAAAACCAAGATTGCCGTTTTGGAAGTAACCTCTCACGGTTTGGATCAAAACAGGGTTGCCGGAGTAAAATTTGATACCGGAGTCTTAACCAATATTACCCATGAGCACTTGGATTACCACAAGACCTTTGCCAATTATCGCGATGCCAAACTCAAGCTTTTTTTAAAAGCCAAAACGGTCGTTTTAAATGCCGACGACCAGTCCTTTAACTATTTTTGCCAAAGACTTTCCGACAAAAAAGTCATTACCTATTCTTTGACTAAGTCGGTCGACTATCTGGCTACCGACATTTCAGAAAAAGATGGTTTGTCCTTTGTGGTGGTTAATGCCGGTCAACGATACAGTTTTAAATCACTTTTGTTTGGTCGGTACAATGTCAGCAACTTACTGGCTGCTATTGCTACGGTCCGTTTGTATGGCGTTGGTTGGCCGGATATTCAAAAAACTGTGGTCACCTTCGAAAGTCCGAAAGGCCGGATGGAAGAAATAAAGAATACGCGGGGATTTCGAACCTTTGTTGATTTTGCTCATACCCCCAACGCTTTGGAAAATCTGTTAAAAACAGTGCGACAGATGACCGACAAACGAGTGATTGCTGTTTTTGGCTGTGCCGGGGAGCGGGACGTGGCCAAACGCCCCCTGATGGCTGACATTGCCACCAAACTGGCTGACCTGTCCATCTTTACCGCCGAAGACCCCCGGCACGAACGAATTGAGGATATTTTTGAAGCCATGAAACAAGGGGTGGCGCCGTCCAACCGGGCCAAATACTTGACTATTCCTGATAGAATGGAAGCTATCGGGAAAGCTATTAGTCTGGCCAAAAAGGGTGATTTGCTGATAATCTGTGGCAAGGGTCACGAGCAGTCGATGTGTTTTGGGGATGAAGAGCGCCCTTGGAGCGATCAAGGGGTAATTGCTCAAATATTTGCTAGAATGAGTTAGACCATGAATATTAAAGTCAAAGGTGGCCAAGTGATTTCGGGTGAGTTGACCCCCTCGGGTAGCAAAAACTCGGCCGTGGCTTTAATTCCTGCCTCGGTGATGTTTAAAGAAAAAGTGGTTTTAACCAATATTCCGGAGATTACCGACGTGACCCGATTGGTGGCCATTTTGGAAAAGTTGGGTAGCGTGGTGGTTTGGGATAAGAAAGAATCGGTTTTGACAATTGATAACAGGAATATTTCTTTTACCGGTTTGGATAAAGAAGACCTGGGTAACATGAAGGGAGTGTCTTTACTGTGGGGGCCAATGTTGGCCCGTTTTGGTGAAGTTTCTTTTAAAGATCTTCCCGGAGGCTGTACTTTGGGCTTTAGGACCTTGGACCCACATTATCAGGCTTTTAAAGAATTGGGGGTGGAGGTTCGTGAATCAGCTGAAAGCGTTTCTATGAATGCCAACAACGCTAAAGCCACGGAAGTTTGGCTCCGGGAGATGAGTCCTACCGCCACTGAAAACGTTGTGACACTGGCGACTCGAATTTCCGGTACCACGAGGATTGTGGGGGCGGCCTCTGAACCACAGGTTCAGGACTTGTGTAATTTTTTAGTGGAATCGGGGGCCAGCATTCATGGTATTGGTTCGAGTGTTTTGGAAATAACGGGGGGAAAGCCATTAACACCTCCGGCTTCACACGAGTTGTTGAGTGATCATTATGAAATTACAACCTTCCTGGCTTTGGGGGCTTTGACCGGAGGGGAAGTGAGAATTAAAAAAGCCATTCCCCAACACATGCGGGGCATTGTTTCGGTTTTCAATAAGTTTAACGTTTCCGTGGAGTACGAGGGTGACGCGGCGATTGTTCACGGAGGTCAACAGATTAAAATAATGGAAAAAGAGGGCCGGGGGACTTTGGCCATTAAAGCTCAACCTTGGCCGGCTTTGCCTGTCGATACCCTGCCACTTTTTATCGCTTTGTCTTTGAAAGCCGAGAGTGGTCAGGTGTTGTTTCATAACTGGATGTATGACGCCGGTCTTTTTTGGACCAGTGAGTTACAAAAGTACGGGGTGAACGTAGTGATGTGCGACCCACACCGGGTGATTATTAATGCCGGTAATCAATTACGGGGTGCTACGATTGAAGCACCGTATATTATTCGGGCGGTGGTGGCTTTAGTGATGGCTGGGATGATTGCCGAAGGCGAGTCAACGATTTTAAACGCCGATGCTCTTTATCGTGGCCACCCCCACTTTGCCGAAAACCTAAAACGCCTGGGGGCAGAGATTGAAGAAATAAAATAATGAAACCGCCCAAAAAAATCCACTTCATGGGTGTCGGTGGCAGTGGAATTTCGGGAGTGGCCATGTTGGCTCATGCTCAAGGATATATAATCAGCGGTTGTGATGTGTCCGAAACCACGGCCTATATTGATCCGGTCAAAAAAATTACCAAAGATACTTTTCTCGGCCACGGTCCAAAACACCTGATTGGGGTAGACCTTGTTATTACCAGCCCGGCGGTATTGTATTTGAATAAAGACAATCCGGAACTTTTGGAAGCCCAAAAAAAGAAAATTCCCGTTATCACTTGGGAGAAATTTTTAGGTCAGTATCTTCTACGAGGTAAAAAAGTGATTTGCATTGCCGGGACACATGGGAAGTCAACCACGACGGCCATGCTGGCTTTGTTGTTTGAGAAAGCCGGGTTGGACCCATCGGTGATGGTGGGGGCCAATGTTAAAGAGTGGGGAGTGAATTATCGCGTGGGTAAGGGAGAGTATTTTATCGTGGAGGCGGATGAGTTTAATAATAATTTTTTGAATTATCACCCCGAAACGATTATTTTGAACAACATCGAATTTGATCACCCGGATTTTTTCAAAAACGAAGATGAAGTCTTTACCAGTTTTAAGCAGTTTCTTAGTCAGCTGACTGGGCCCAAGAATTTAGTCGTTAATGCCGACTCGGTGGGAATAAAAAAGTTATTGGGTGAACTGGTACCTGGTTATTCCACAAAAGACATTGATATTAAATTAACCTCTGCCGGTAGTGAATTTAAAGTTGACGGCCAGACATACCACTTGAAGGTTTCGGGTGTCTACAATGTTAGTAATGCTTTGGGGGTAATTGCGGTAGCCAAACTTTATGGCATTAAACCTCAAGCAGTGGCTAAAGTGTTGGCTGACTTTGGTGGCATTGGTCGACGGATGGACTTGTTGGGTGAAGTTGATGGCATTTCCGTTTATGACGATTATGCTCATCACCCGACAGCCATCAAAGCAACTTTAGAAGGCTTGCGGCAAAAGTACCCCAAAAATAAAATTTGGGTGGTCTATGAGCCCCATTCCTATTCCCGAACTAAAGCTTTATTGGCCGATTATAAGGGGGTTTTTGATGCGGCTGACAAAATAATAATTACTCAAATCTACAAAGCACGCGACACTTCTGAATTTGGTGTTAATGAGGCTTCGGTGGTTAAAGCTTCAAAACACAAGAATGCTCAAGTAATTTCTGATTTTAGTGAAGTGGTGAAGGAAGTAGTGTTTAACTCTAAACAGGGTGATGTAGTCATTGTCATGGGGGCCGGTAAAAGCTATCTTTTGGCTAGAGATATATTAAATAATGCTAGATTTACAAAAGAGAATGTCACGATCAACAAGCCCTTGGCCAATTTGACAACGACGAAAACAGGTGGAGTGGCGCGTTATTTTGCTTCGGTAAAAACCGAGAAGGAACTTATTAACCTTGTTAAAAAGACTCAAGATTGCAAGATTGATTATTTGATTTTGGCCGGGGGGAGTAATTTATTATTTAATGACACGGGTTTTAACGGGTTGGTTATTAAAAATGAATTAGTGGGTATTAAAAAAACTGGAAAGAAAGTGATAGTAAAATCCGGAACTTCTTTGCAAACTTTAATTGATTTTACAATCGATCATAATTTGGGGGGTCTTGAAGCCATGTCGTGGATTCCCGGGACTGTAGGGGGCGCAGTTCATGGCAACGCGGGTGCCTATGGCCAAACGATTTCCGACTTTCTTACCAGAGTAAAAATTTTTGACGGACTAAAAACTTTTTGGTTGTCAAAAAAAGATTGCCTGTTTACTTATCGGAGTAGTACCTTTAAATCAAAAGGTTGGGTCATTTTGGAAGCGGAGTTTGGTTTTTTGTCGGGTGATAAAAAAGAATTGCGAAAAAAAGCCGATGAAATAATTGCCATCAGAAAAGTGAAATTTCCCCTAACGATGAAATGTCCGGGGAGTTTTTTCAAAAACATTGAAGTTACTACTTTGACCAAAGAGATGATAAAAAAAATTCCAGCCGACAAAATTACGGGCGGGAAAATCCCAACCGGATATTTGATGGAGCAAGTGGGAGCCAAGGGGGCGACGTTGGGTGGAGCCAAGATTCTTGATTACCACGGCAACCTAATTGTTAACGATAACCATGCGTCAAGTTCCGATATGGTTAATTTAGCTTATCAATACGCCAAAAAAGTGGAAGAAAAATTTGGTATAAAACTAGAGCCAGAGGTACAAATTTTATGAAAATTGCAATTATTGGTTTAGGACTTGAGGGGCGGGATGTCATTAAATATTTTGCTGATAAAAATATTGAAGTGACAGTTTTGGATCGAAAACCAGTCGAAGAATTGGATGCTACCGGTATAGATATTAAGAAAGTGAAGTTTGTGACGGGCGAAGATTATTTGGCCAATTTGGATTCCTGTGACGTTGTTTATCGCTCACCCGGAGTTTACCGATATTTACCGGAATTGATTAAGGCCGAAAAGAGTGGTGTAAAAATTTCCAGTGCTACCCAACTTTTTTTTGAACAATGCCCAGGCCAAATTATTGGTGTGACCGGTACCAAAGGCAAGGGTACTACCAGCACTTTAATCTATGAAATTTTAAAAATGGCCGGTAAAGATGTCTATCTGGTGGGCAACATTGGCAAACCTTCTTTGGAGCTGTTGCCGCAATTGACCCCTGAGAGTTATGTGGTAATGGAAATGTCGTCGTTTCAATTAATCGACATGACCAAAAGTCCACAAGTGGCTGTGGTTCTCAATGTGAC
>DAIPJT010000072.1:0-2607 GCA_036770125.1 Patescibacteria group bacterium | reverse complement strand
TGGGCAACAAAATCCGATCGGCCCAAAACGAAAAGGTCAGCTACATGCTCATTGTGGGGGATAAAGAGGTGGAAACCAAAACCGTAACCGAGCGTGCCAGGTCAGGCAAAGCCGATGGACCATTCCCAATTAAGACTTTTATTGGCTATATCAAAAAGGAGATTGACGAAAAGACAATTAATTAATACAATCAGTAATTAGTAACTCAAAGTAACCTTGAAAACGGCCAACATCAAAAACCGCATTAATAATCAGATCTCCACTCCTGTGCTTCGTGTTTTGGATGCTACCGGCAAACAATTAGGTGTCATGACCACCCAACAGGCTTTGGAAAAAGCCTATTCTCAAAATTTGGATTTAATTGAAATTGCTCCAACCGCTAAGCCTCCCGTGGCCAAAATCATGGAGTTGGGCAAGTTCAAGTATGAGGAGGAGAAAAAGGCCAAAAAGGAAAAAAAGGGCATTAAGGGTGGAGACACCAAGGAAATCCGCTTTACCCCTTTTATTGCCGAAAGCGACTATCAAACCAGAATGAAGCGGATTAGAGAATTTTTTGACGACCGGGACAAAGTCAAAGTGGTCGTTAAATTTGGTGGCCGGCAGATGAACAGCAAGGCTTTTGGTTATAATTTGGTCAAGCGAATCATTACCGAGCTGGGGCCCGACACCAACGTGGACGCAGAGCCCAGGTTTTTAGGTAGAAACCTCATCACCACCATCTCCACCAGGGCTACCAAAAAAGCCACCCCTAGTGTATAATTGACCCCATGCCGAAAATGAAGACCAAGAAGCTTCTAACCAAGCGATTTCGAATTACCAAAAAAGGTAAAGTCATGCGGATGCAGGGCTTTAGGCGCCATTTAAATGCCAAAAAGACCGCCGTTCGCCGACGCCGGTTGGGCAAGGCTATCGTGACTAAAAAAATTCATGCCAAAAAAATTAGAAAGGTCTTAGGCAAGTAATATGGCCAGAGTCAAATCCACTTCCGCTCGCGGTAACCGCAAGACCATGAAAATGGCCAAGGGCTTCAAACAGGCCAGAAGTAACCGGGTTCACACCGCTAAAGAGGCCGTGATGCACGCCGGACAATACGCCTATGTTGGCCGCAAAGACCGAAAGAGCAATATGCGAAAACTCTGGATTACCCGCCTTAATGCCGCCGTTCGCGAGCATGGCTTGACCTACAATAAATTTGTCAATTTATTGAAAAAATCCAAAGTGGAGATTAATAAGAAGATTCTCTCCGACCTGGCCATCCGCAACAAACCGGCTTTTGCCGATATAATCAAAAAACTGCAAAAATAATTCTCCGTTCGTGACAATCCCTTACTTCTGCTTTAAACTATACATACTGCTGTCATCCCGTACTTGATACGGGATCCAGAACAGTTTCATAAGGCCTCGCCTGCAATACTGCGAGGCAGAGGCCTTTTAACACAAGAACATGGATACCAATGATATTCAGAATTTAAAAAACCGAGCTATTGCGGATATTTTGAATTGCGAAAACGAAACCGAGTTGGAAGCGGTGAGGGTGAAACTTTTGGGAACTAAAGGCGAAATTACCCAGGTTGTTAGAAGTATCGGCAAACTACCAATTGAAGAAAAGAAAGCGGTTGGCCGAGCCATCAACGAAACTTTGCAAATTATCCGTAACGAACTGGCCAACAAAAAAATATTTTTTACCGACCCAAAAACCACTGACACTTGGTTTGATCCCACTCTCCCGGGGGTAAAACCCCAAACCGGCCACCTGCATTTAATATCTCAAGCCATTCATGAAATTTCTACCATCTTTGAGAAAATTGGCTTTAACCGCGAACGTTATCGCGAAGTGGAATACGACTATTATGCCTTTGGTGCTTTGAACTTTCCCGATAACCACCCGGCCAGAGACGATTGGGAAACTTTCTTTGTTGACACCAAGCCCGACCCACAAAAGGGGGCTGTTCTTTTAACTCCCCACACTTCCTCGGGTCAAATTCGGGAAATGGAGACTAAAAAGCCACCCATCAGAATGATCAACATTGCCAAAACCTACCGCCGGCAATCGGACATCAGCCATTCGGCGATGTTTCACCAGTTTGAAGGCTTGGTCATTGACCGCGGGATTAACATCCGCCATCTCAAAGGTACTTTGGATTATTTTGCTAAAAGTTATTTTGGCCCAGAAGCCAAATCACGCATCAGACCCTACCACTTCATGTTTACCGAACCTTCGTTTGAAGTGGACTTTTCCTGTTCGATTTGTAATGGGGTTGGGTGTGGCTTATGTAAAGAGGGCTGGGTGGAAGTAGGGGGAGCCGGAATGGTGCACCCCAATGTTTTGAAGGCGGGAGGAATTGACAGCACCAAATATTCCGGTTTTGCCTTTGGCTGGGGGGTAGAACGGGTCATCATGATGCGCCCAGGGATTGGTATACCCGACCTAAGAATTCTATATAGCACCGACTTAGATTATTTAAAGCAATTTTAAGAATATGGATTTGAAATTACCTTACAGTTGGATTAAAGAACACTTGGTAACCCACGCCACTCCGGCCGAATTTGCCAAGTATCTAAGCCTGTCTGGCCCCTCAATCGAACGTGTTAGCAGAGTAAAAAACG
>DAIPJT010000071.1:0-2641 GCA_036770125.1 Patescibacteria group bacterium | reverse complement strand
AGTTCTACCTGGTTTTGGTAGCCTCAATTTATTATTTTTGTTGGGGTGTGGTGCACCACTGGATTCACAAGGACCTAACAATTGAAGTGGCCATTGAATATTTTGCCTATGCAGTTTTTGGTATCAGTGTGGTATTCTCAATTTTGAATTTGGTATAATTGTGGGATAGGATGTTTGATACCGTATGAAAGCTGTAATTCCGACTGGAGGACGAGGTACAAGAATGCGTCCGATTACTTTTTCGGAAAACAAGCACTTTATTCTCTTGGCTGGAAAACCTCTGATTTTTTACCCCATTGAAACGGTGGCTGAGGTGGGGATTAAGGAAGTTGCAATTGTTTACAATCCAGGTTGGTTGGATTTGGTGAAATCGGTCCTAGGGGACGGAAGCAAGTGGGGTTTGTCTTTTACCTATGTTCTTCAAGAAAGCCCGAAGGGGTTACCCAATATTTTTCAAGTATGTGAAAAATTTGTGGCCGGTGATAAATTTTTAATGCATTTGGGTGACAACATTTTTGTTGACGGGATTAAGGAAATGGTTAAATTTTTTGAGAAGAAAAACATTGATGGGATGGTCACTAAAATGAAACATCCTGAAAACTGGCGGTTAGGAGTACCGGTTTTTGACAAAGACGGGAAGTTAACCGATTATCTGGAAAAACCTAAAAATCCGCCCAATGAGTATGCCATTCCGGGTTTGTATTTTTTTGACAGCGTGGTTTTCAAGTGTTTTGACGGAAAAGATGCAATTCAACCTTCGGAAAGGGGCGAGTATGAGATATATGGGCCTTATAAGTGGTTAATGAAGCACGGTTATCAGGTTGAGGTGGTGGATTATACAGGCAAATGGCTTGACCCTGGTAAATTTGACGACTGGATTCCGGCCAACCAGTATCTTTTGGACAGAAACGCCACTTTGTCTGTTAAAAGTGACCTGCCCAAAGACGTGACTATTTCCGGCAGAGTTACTATTGGTAAGGACTGCAAGATTTCAAACTCTGAAATTCGTGGCCCGTGTATTATTGGGGATGGAGTTGCCATTAATAACTCCTTTATAGGCTCCTATTCTTCGATAGGTGATGCTTGTCGGATTGAAGGCTCCAGTATTGAGAACAGTATTTTGATGAAAAATTGCTTAGTTTCCTGTTTGCCAAAAATGATTGACAAAAGCATTATTTCTTCTGATGTTGAAATTGTTGATTCCGGGAACAACTATGACAAAAAATTGTTTATAGTTGGCGAAAATTCACAAATTACTTTGTAAATAATATGAAGGCGATCATTAATACCAGTACAAGGAGACGAAGTTTCTCAATCGTTTCGATTACTAACTCCATGTTGAGGCATTTTGTACCTTTGGCCAACAAACCCCTGGTTCACTACCCTTTGGAATCAATTGCTGAGGCCGGCATTAAGGAGGTGGCGGTAGTCTATAACGAAGGTATGGAGGAAGTGGTTAAGCAAAATCTGGCTGACGGTTCTTGTTTCGGTTTAAAAATTACCTATATTTTTCAGCCCAACAAGCTTGGTAATGTTGACGCTATTTTATTGGCGAAAGACTTTGTGGGGGAGGACAAATTTCTTTTTTATTTGGGGGATAACTATTTGGTTGGAGGTATTAATGAATGTGTTAATTATTTTGATAGTTCTGACCTTAGTGCTATGGTCTTGAAGGTTACCGGTAGGGAGAATAAAACAGGTGGAGTGCCTGTTTTTGACAAAAATAATAGATTGACCGATTACCTGGAAAAACCTAAAAATCCGCCCAATGAGTATGCCATTCCGGGTTTGTATTTTTTTGACAAGACTGTTTTTGCTTCGTTTGCTGAAATTTCTCCTTTTGAAGATGGAGAATACAAAATGTTCCAAGTAGTAAAATCGCTTTTAGACAAAAAGAAAAAAGTCGAAGTTTATGATTATTCTGACCGCTGGTTTGATATGGGTAAATTTGACGACTGGATTCCGGCCAACCAGTATCTTTTGGACAGAAACGCCACTTTGTCTGTTAAAAGTGACCTGCCCAAAGACGTGACTATTTCCGGCAGAGTTACTATTGGTAAGGACTGCAAGATTTCAAACTCTGAAATTCGTGGCCCGTGTATTATTGGGGATGGGGTAATAGTCAAGAATTCATTTGTTGGTTCCTATTCCTCTATTGGAGACGATTGTCAGATTAATAGTTCCAGCATGGAAAACAGTATTTTAATGTCAAAGGTGGTGGTGGAGAAAGTCTCTTCGTTGATAGACCAAAGCATTTTTGGAATTAATACCAATTTGGTTAGCAAAAACGGTGATTCGTTGGTGTATAATTTCTTTTTGGGTAACGCTTGTAAAATTAAAATTTAAGTTATGAAACTTTTAGTTACCGGTGGGGCGGGATTCATTGGCAGTAACTTCATTCGTTATTGGTTAAATAAATATCCAAAAGACCAGATTGTTAACTTAGATAAGCTGACTTATTCTGGCAACCTCGAAAATTTGAAAGAGGTTGAAAACAACTCTCGTTACCGGTTTGTCAGGGGAGATGTCAGAAAGCCGGAGGAAGTGGAGACGGTCATGGCTGGAGTTGATACAGTAGTCCATTTTGCAGCTGAAACCCATGTTGACCGCTCGCTCTTCGCCGCTTCTGACTTTGTTACCA
>DAIPJT010000070.1:0-2744 GCA_036770125.1 Patescibacteria group bacterium | reverse complement strand
TCCCACTCGTGTTCGTGACGGTTACGCTTATGCAGTTTATTGTAAATCGTATCGTCTAAAGACATTCTCGGCTTAATTATTGAGGCGTTAAAAATATCAGGCATACGTCAATTTCAAGTATATACTCCTCTTGCTCGAGTTTGTAACTCTCGTAAGAGATTATATACTCGTAATTCTCATTTGCTTGATGCAAATTCGAATTACTTGAGTATAGCATTGAAATTGAATTTACAAACAAAAAACACCTTACAAAATAAAGTCAAGAAAGTTTTCTGAATTAACACACTTGAAGTTCGAGTCGGGATATGACACACCCCAAGAATCGGGAGCTTTGGCTATCTTTTTCCCCCATTTGAACTCAAAACCACACAGTCCTCCGTCTTTTTCTTCAACACAATCCAGTTCTGCCCCCGTATGCGTTCGCCAAAAATAGAACGATGCCGGTGTTTGTCTGTAAGCCATTCTTTTCATCCTTTCAATTATCAAAAAGTTTTCCCAAAGCTGTCCGGCATCGTTTCTATCACTCAAAGATTTCAAATTGTCTATTAAAATATTTCTAATTCCCAGATCGTAAAAGTAAATCTTGTCCATTTTAGAAACCTCCTTCCTTAAATTTCTATTGAAGCCCTTAACCCGAAAAATAACATATGATTTTTCCAGCAAATCAATATATCTAGCAACTGTATCTTTGCTAATTTCCAACGTGTTGCCCAATTCCGTCAGCGAAACTTCCGAACCCACTTGAAAAGCAATTAATTTTAAAAGGCTTTTAATTTTGGCCGAATTTTTGATGTCACCAAACTCAACCATATCTCGATAAAGATAGGCATCCAAAACGTTTTGCAAATATTCCTGCTTCTGTCGGAAACTGTTATAGGAAAAAATTTCCGGATATGAACCGTAAACCAACCTTTCTTCAAGGTTGTCTAACAATTCAATTTTAGACATTGTGGTTGACAGTTCCAAAAAAGAAATCGGAAAAAGACGGTAGGTCCACGTTCTTCCTGTCAACGGCTCGCTAATTTTACTTGCCAAATCTAAAGAAGAAGAGCCTGTCACCAATACCTTAAGATTTGGAAAATTGTCTAGAATTATCTTTAAATTAATTCCTATTTCAGGTATTCTTTGGGCTTCATCTACAAAAAGCATCTGATAATCCGAGAGAAACAACTTAATTTTATTTAAATCCCGACTGGAAATAAGATCAATATAGTTAGTCCTGTCACCATTTATCTCTAAGGTTTTAAGTCCAAAACGAGCAATTATCTCCTTCGACAGGATCGTCTTTCCTGATTGTCTTGGTCCATAAATCACCACCCCCTTGTGATCTAATTCTAACTTTTCGCAGACTGTAGCCAATAGTGCTCGTTGAATGTGCATTTAGGGCTATTTTAGAGACCATCTCTATTTTTGTCAAGCGGTAATAACGCGATTTCCGCTAGTCTACTAGCCCAAATAAGGCTATTTCAGAGTTTCTCAATATTGAAAAGACTGGATTTGATACCAATGTAACCCGGAGCGCGCAAATTGAAGGCTTTTTTAAGCTCTCCCCCATCAATGGACACGTCTCCCTGGTTGGTGCCAAAATTTACCTTCAGGGTATAGCCGTCATTGCTGTAAATAACCGAGACTGAGTTAACCGACGAAAAACCACCAATGTTTTGCAGGTCGGCAACAGAATACGGGTTCCCGCCCCAACAGCCCCCCACCGGCGAAACCCGACTGACATCTCCCCCGCCCTGCGAAACCACCTTCCAGGCATTTAAAATGTCGGCCATTTCCACCCCGGTCAACCAAGGACTATTTCGACCACAAGTGGCTCCACCTCGAGATTTATACCAGCCCTTGTAAAACCAAGGAGAATTACCTATTTTTTCAAAAGCGTTACTTGGCCAATCTCCAGCGGTGTCTTTTATTCCACTCCAACCCCACTGAGAAATAGTAAAACCACCCGAGGTGGAGGCATAATAAGTTTTGGCCAGTGACCCATCTTTTTTCAAGACCCACCCTCGGGTATCCCGAACTGCTTGGGCCCATTTGCCGGACTTTAAAGCCGACTTATATACCTGACAGGCTTCGGTGGTACAAATCGTACCCGCCCCATTGTTGGTCACCGCCAAGGCATATGTCCGAGCCGCCACTGTCTGAGCTTTAAGGGCTTCATATCCACCCGAGTCACCCCAACTTTCGGGAATTTCATAAATACCCAGCAAATAATTTTCTTCAAAGGGAATTCGGCCAATACCGGTTACCCCAATGGTGGCAGGCGTTGCATAGCCCTTTTCCAATGTTGATCCCTGGTAATAAGCCGCCAAAATCGTTTCGGCAGACTGGCCCGACTTGGCCCGACCGAGGGCCCCATATTGGCTCATGCCGGTTCGGTGGGGGGCACCAAAAGAAAAGGCAGCAAAAGCCGGTTTAAAACCCGGGTCACAAAAGTTAGACGAGCCCGGCGCCCCGCTACAAGGTTCCAGAGTTCCCGGAGTATCGCCAACCGAAGTTGAAAAACCACCGGCTTTGAGGGCCGACAGCTCCTGTTGTTTAGCGGTGACTTGGTTAATATAAGTTTGTACCTTGTCGACCTCAATTTGTAAAAAACCGGCCTTGTCGGCCACCGACTTTTTGGCATTAGCCAAGCTCAGTTTAGTTTTTTCCAAGTTGGCTTTATCGGTTTTTAATTTATCCAATTCGGTCAGATAATCCAACACCAGCTGATTGTTTTCTTCAATCACCCGTCGACGATA
>DAIPJT010000069.1:0-2750 GCA_036770125.1 Patescibacteria group bacterium | reverse complement strand
TGATGATACCTAAAAACTATCCTTTAAGGTGTTGCGATCGTTTTGAGAACTTGGGTAACTCCCTGAAGGCAGGGTTTGATGGTATAATTTGGCTAATGAAATTAGCTTCCATCTTAGGCATTAACGCGCGTACTTTGGATTTTACTTATAAGTACAATACTCGTGAGGGGAAAAAGATTGCCAATTCCAAGGTGCAGACGGCCAGAGTTTTGAAAGCCGCCGGGATACCCCACCCCGAGATCTTTAAAAAAATCAAAGATTACTCCCAGATTAATGATGTGGATTTTACCAAACTACCCGGCAGTTTTGTTGTTAAACCTTCCCGGGGTTTGGGAGGTGAGGGGATTATTGTTGTCAAAAAAACGCTGAGCCAGGGGGTATACCTGACCGCCGATCGGAAGAAATTGAACGTTTCGGATATTAAACTCCACATTAACGACATTATTGAAGGAGCCTATTCCATGGGTAACGTGCCGGATACGGCCATTTTGCAGGAATATGTCGGCCGACATTTGGCCCTTTCAAAGTTGTCTTTCCGTGGTACGCCGGACATTCGGATTATCGTTTTCCAAAAAATTCCGGTGATGGCTATGTTACGGCTTCCGACCCGTGAATCCGGGGGCCGCGCCAATTTGCATCAGGGGGCTGTGGCTGTCGGTGTGGATATCGCCACCGGCATTACCACCCGGGCTTTTTGGCACGGAAAATATATTAAATATAAGCCGACCTCTACTGAGGTGGTAACCAAACGCAAACTGCATGGAGTGAAAATCCCCAACTGGACAACCATTTTGGAAATGGCGGTTAATACCCAAGTGGCATCCGGTTTGGGTTACTGCGGGGTGGATATAATTTTGCATCCCACCCGGGGCCCCATGGTTTTGGAATTAAATGCCCAGCCTGGTTTGCAACTTCAGCTGGCCAACGTAGCGGGCTTGAAAAAACGCCTTTTGCGGGTGGATGACTTAAACGTGGGTAGTGTGGAGCAGGGGGTGAAAATAGGGAAGGCCCTGTTTGGTGAAACCCACTTGTCGGGGGTGAAATTCAAGGAGGGCGAGATTGTCATTGGCGTTTGGGAGAAAGTGAAACTTTTGGGGGTTGGGAAACGGTTGGTGGTGGATGGAAAAGTTGATACCGGGGCCTGGCGGACGTCGATTGATCAGACGTTGGCCACCAACTTGGGCCTTTTGACACCCAACAATGTTCTTTGGACCCGCAAGGTTAGAACGACTCGTGGGCTGGAGGAACGGGCGGTGATTTACCTGCGATTTTACCTGCCTGCGCAGGAAGGTTTAGGAAGTAAATTGATTAAAACCTACGCCTCGGTGACCAACCGGGCGCATATGCGGGTGCCGATCATTATTGGCCGGCGGGATTTAACTGGGTTTGCGGTTAAGGCCATTGAACCGGTGCAATTACCGGGTAAGAAAGGAAAGTGGGAATGAAAAAGATACTGGTGTTAACCAGCCGAGAAAGTGACAGAGTGACTTTATTGGGTCAAAAAGTGCGACCGTTTTTGCCCAAAAATGTTACTTTGGAAATTGTCTTGTTGTCGGAAGTAGCTATTGAGGTGGCCAGTCAAACACCAGTAGTCTTGGTTAAGGGCGAGCCGATACAGGCTTTTGACCTCATCTATTTTCGGGGGATTACTCTAAATAGCATGATTTTTGTCTCGGCTCTGGCGATTATTTTCAAACGCCAAAGAATAAAGTATTTTGACACCATCTATGAAAATGGCGGTATTATCAAAAACAAGTTTGCTTCACTGGTAACCTTGGCTCTATCTGGCGTACCCATTCCCCATTTTTTGTTTTATCCCAAGTTTGACAAAGGTGAGACCAGATTTAAAACGATTGCCGATAAGTTCGGTTTGCCGTTTGTGGCCAAAGAGCTGTCTTTGCAGAGAGGGAAGGGGGTACATTTAATTAAACGTTTGGTGGATTATCAGGCGCTGCCCCAACTGGATACTCATGAAGGCGGGAATTTCTATTTGTATCAAGAATTTTTACCGATAGATCACGAATATCGGGTATTGGTTTTGGGGAAAAGTGTGGGAGTGTGGGAGGAAAAAATTGCCCAAACTCCGGGTGAATTTAGAAATAACGTTGCTTTGGGAGCCAAAGAAGTTTTTTTGGAGGTGAAAAAAATTCCCCAAAGTATTGCAAGTGTAGCTATCAAGTCAGCCGTAGTGTTGAACGTTCAAGTGGCCGGAGTGGATGTAATGCGGACTACTTCCGGTGAGATTTTTGTGATTGAAGTCAACCGGGGTCCCGGGATGACCTATATCAATGAGTCGCCGGAATTTGAAGCGCTTGCCTGTTTTTTCAAAAAGGAGGTAACCAAACCAGCATGGCTAAAGTGATTGCGATAGCGTTTGGCCGATCGGTTGACCCCGATCACCCACTGCAGATGGTGGGGGAGAAGTGGCCGGTGTATGAAGATCTTTTGGCAGAAATTACCAAAAGAGGCTATCAAACGGCAGTAGTTTCCACTAAAGACTATACCGGCAATGGCTCTTTTGGGTCAGTTCACACCGATGTTGTCTATGACCGTTCGGGGGGAATAAAGTTTCCTTGGCCCAAAGACTCTTTGAGGGTAGTTGACAGTTTACCCTTTAAACGTTTGGCTTGGGATAAGTGGTTGGCTTACCAACAGTTGGGTTTTGCTATGCCGGTTAGTTACTTGGCCAAAACCCAAGAAGAAGTATTGATAAATTTGGACAAAATTGCCACTCGGATGGTGGTGATTAA
>DAIPJT010000068.1:0-2759 GCA_036770125.1 Patescibacteria group bacterium | reverse complement strand
CCTGATTTAATGTTGTATTATTTTTACGGGCTATTTAGTGGCGACCTACCAAAAACGGCTGATGGAAGTTTGGAATGGATAATCACAGATGAGATTTTGTCGCGAGATATTATCCCTACGACAAAAAGAATGATGGAGGAGTGGAAAAAGAGAGATTTTGCGGTAGATAAACCGTACACTGTTATTCTACAGGAATCGGAACCCGTCGACGGTATCCGTTCCGCCAAAGTTTTAAGAGCTGAAGAGGGATTAAGAGAACTGTAATAAATCAGAGTAGTTGAAGTTTTGGGAGTGGAACCCGGTTATTTCTCTACTACTTTCCACGAAACGGAGCTACCGTGCAAATATATCTTTACGGGTTTGCCTTGGTGTGGATTTTCAGGATCACTACATTTTGGAAACTGTCTTATCTTCCCCTGTTCTTTTAGATGGTTAAATATCACATGCTCCAAATCAAAGACTGATGTACCAGCAGGGATAGATAATCGGCCCAGATTTACTTTCGTCAAAATCTGCCAGTCTTTCATGATGGCATTATACTATAGGCGTCAACTTGTTGGTGAGATTCTGATGGCAGAATGATAGAATTAAAACATGAATAAAATCTTTCCCAAAGATTTTGATGGGTGGATTGAGAAGAAAAAAGATTGTCATTACCGTGAACCTGTTCCCCCAATGTTTAAAGAGCGAGATATCTGGTGGGTTTCGAAGGTAAAAGACGGAGTTGTAAAAATGATTTCTTTCTCCCCGCAGAAGCGGGGCCCTGGCTAATGCCAATTTGATGATATTATAGGTATATGGAAGCCAAAAGTCAAGTTAAGGTGGGGGTGGTGATATTAAACTGGAATCGGGGAGCGGACACGGTGGCGTGCTTAAAGAGCTTGGATAAAATCAGATTGCCCAAAGAAACAGAAATATTGACGGTGGTGGTGGATAACGCCTCCACTGATGACAGTTTGAGTTTATTGCATAAGCTATCAGCCCCAGCCTTTAGGTTAGTAAAAAATGAAGCTAACTTAGGTTATGTTGGTGGAAATAACGTCGGGGTAAAAGTTTGTTTGGAAGAAAAATGTGACTGGGTGATGGTTTTAAACAATGACACTTTGGTAGACAGGGATTTCTTGAAAGAAATGTTGGTTGAAGCCGACAAAAACAAAAAAGTGGGGTTGATTTCACCCAAAATTTATTTTGCCCCTGGCTTTGAGTTTCATAAAGACCGCTACCCCAAAGGTGTTTTGGGCAAAGTTATTTGGAGTGCCGGGGGAGAGATGGACTGGGCTAACTGCTTTGGTAAGAATATGGGAATTGACGACGTTGACCGTGGTCAGTATGACAAAGTTAAAGAAGTTAATTTTGCCACCGGAGCCTGTTTGTTGGTTAGGTCAGATATTTTTTTCAAGATTGGTTTTTTTGACGAACGGTTTTATTTGTATTTTGAGGATGTTGAATTTTGCCAAAGATTACTCAAAGCAAACTACAAAATTCTCTATGTGCCCAAGAGCATCATTTGGCACAAGGTGGCCCAAAGCTCCGGAGTGGGAAGTGACCTGAACGATTATTTCATCACCCGAAATCGCTTGTTGTTTGGTTTAACTTATGCCCCAATAAAAACCAAGCTGGCTTTGATTAGGGAGGCTATTGGGTTCTTGGTTGGTGGTCGAGTTTGGCAGAAAAGAGGGGTGGTTGATTTTGTGAAAAGGAGTTTCGGAAAAGGAAGTTGGAAATGAAAAGAAACAAACTAACGGTGGTGGTGATTGCCAAAAATGAGGAGGATAAAATTGGTGAGTGTCTGCAGTCAGCCATTTGGGCTGATGAAATAGTTTTGATTGATAATGGTTCGACGGACAAAACTGTTGCCATTGCCAAACAACGCAAGGCTAAAGTTTTTTCCAAGACTACTGGTTCATATAAAGACTTACGTAATGAAGGCTTAAAACAAGCTAAAAATGAGTGGATTTTTTATCTGGATGCGGATGAGCGAGTAACCCCGGAATTACGTGATGAAATTATCCTGATTACTTCTTGTCATTCCCGACCTGATCGGGAATCTATACAAATAAACACTGGATCCCGTGTCGAGCACGGGATGACAAATGGAGTATATGCAATACCAAGGAGAAATATTATTTTGGGTAAAGAAATGCAACACGGTGGTTGGTGGCCGGATTATGTCAAACGGCTTTTTTTGAAAGAAAAACTTTTGGGTTGGCAGGGGGATTTGCACGAAGAGCCTAAATTTGTAGGAAAGATCGGTTTATTGACCAATCCCATGATTCATCTAAAACACGACAACTTACATGACATGGCAGTCAAGACCAATAGATGGTCAAACACAGAAGCAAAATTATTAGTTGAAGCCAATCACCCGCCAATGGCTAGTTGGCGTTTTTTTCGAATTATGTTTACTGAACTAGGTGCTCGTTTGTTGGTGAAGAGAGGTGTGCTTGACGGGCAAGAAGGGGTTGTTTATGCTACCTACCAGTCTTTCAGTAAATTTGTAACCTATGCTAAATTATGGGAAAAACAAACGTTAAGAAAGCTTTAATACACAACCCCTATTGGGACTCAATGGGTGGAGGGGAGAGATATTGCCTCTCCGTTATAAAGGTGTTTTTGAATGCTGGGTGGCAGGTATCTCTTGATTGGTATGACCAAGCACTTCCTGAGAAACTGGAGGAGAGATTTGGTATAGATATTAGTCAGGTAAAAATTGTTGATAAACACCAAAAAGGTTGGGGATATGATTTGTGTTTTTGGGT
>DAIPJT010000067.1:0-2777 GCA_036770125.1 Patescibacteria group bacterium | reverse complement strand
CAGGAAATGTTGTCGGTAGCCGAAAAAATTTCTCTCATTCATTGTGAAATTTCAGAATATTGGTTTGCCACCCAGAGAGCAACTAAATCAGTTAAGGATACTCCCGAGGCAGAACTGGCTGATATTTTGTTGCGCACTTTGCATTTAGGAAAAGTGTGGGAGGTGGATTTCGGGAAACAACCTGCTACTTTAAAAAACCATGGGTTGTTGTACCTCCACCGTTTAACCTCTTTAGCTTATGATTATTACCGGCATAAGAAAAACACTCTTTTTAAAAAATACTTGAACAGGTTGGTTTGGGGGGTGGTGGCTTTGGCTGAAAGCACGGGGGTTGATTTGAGAAAAGCGGTTCAAACCAAATTAGAAATAAATAAATCTCGTGTTTGGAAAGCCAAAGCCTTGCGGGGTAACTATTACGACCGGTCTTAGCCAAAAACTGAGCCTGCAGGGCCTCGCCTTGCAGGCACGAAAAAATGATATAGTAAGATATGACCGAAAGACCGAACATTTTTAGTTTGATTAAACAGAGAATTGAGGAAATTAATGTGTGGTGGGACAGGAAAATGTACTGGTCGGCGGCGCGTCATTTTCCTTCGGGAGTAGGTTCTTCTTGTCCGGTTCAGGAAGTGAAAGAGGAATTTATTGGTGGACACAGAAGCCGTATTTATTTTTGCCGGGAACTTGGCGAGGCGTTGCCCCATTTATGTCAACCGATTCGTGAGAAAAGTAGGGGTTGTGAAGCCAGAAGTGATCAGATTGAGGCCATGAGATGTCGAGTCCTTTTCAAAAGACATGGGGTGACTAGAGGCCGTAATCAACACCCCTTTCCTACCAGTGAACTGGTTGGTAACGAACCAGACCAGACTATTAAAGGTATGAGATTTATCCCGGAAGGAGAACAGGAGGATGTAGACGACCTCTATCGTGGCGGTTGTCCTCATGCAGAAATTGGGAAACCAGGTGTGTGCGTTATCGGCCCTGACGGCTTGGTACCTCTTTTTCGTAATCCCCCTGGTACTAAGTGTCTTGCCAAGAATGAGTATGACATTGAAGAGTGTTGTGGTGGGCTGGAAAGGCATGCCCGTTCGGTTAAAACCCCACTAGACAAACCCCGATTAAAAAGCTGTTAGCCCTGGGTAGTAATAATGAATGTAAACTTCCTCGTCATATTCAAGAATGGTTGGCAACACGTTTACTAAACCATGGAATGCTAACTGGAAAAGACATGGACATCCTGCATGAAAGGGGAATGATAATTAAAAATGAAGATGATGGCCCCGCCTGTTTTACCGACCATCGTCCAGAGAAACCCTGTGGCCGATAGCTTTTGGTAACAGGGTTTTTACCAGGCGTTCCCTTTTTGCTCAAAGTATCTAAGTCCATGTGAATCTCTTCCGGCTTCTACAAAGTCATCAAAAATGACAGGAATGACAGTTTTGACTTCAGACAGAAGATTTCCCATGACACCCCTGATCTCCCAATGAGCTGCTTTTTGGGTACGCATTCTAAAAATATGTCGCCACTCTCGCCAATTGGCCGTTGTTACAATATCTGATTCTAAAGCGTTGGGTAAAACCTGCCTAGCATCCTCGGCAACCCAGCCGTCGCGCCTTAATGATCGGTAAAAAAGCTCAATTTGGTTCATCATTTCTACCGGACTCATTTGCCGGCCGTCATCTAAATCAACTTTCCTTTGGATATCTTGGTGCGGTGGTAAAACACACCGCATCATAAATCTTTTCAGATCCGGTTCATCACCACCCTTAGCATAGTCCACATATCGAGTTGATTCCTGGGAAAACGAGGCGAGCCTATGCCGGACTAGTTCATGGGTTAAACCTCGTGAACACTCCGAAAACAATACTGTCATCGTGCTGTGCTCAATGACACTCTCGTGACCCCGGCGTAAAATCATCCTGGCAAATTTTTGAGCACTCTCTGACGTTACTTCTCCTTGAAGGGATTGATAGCAAGTTCGTCCGGCAATTTCTATTCCTAAGAACTGTCGCCTTAGTTCATCCTTGGGGGTTAAAATTTGAAACTTGCCAATTCCTTGTAATATTTCAGCCATTGTTTAGTAGATAGTACTCCATTGTTTGTCTTTTGCAACTACTACATCTGGACAAAAGAAAAGAAGTAACTAATATTGTCATAACAAATGTTAAAAGAAAGAGGAAAATTTGTAGTGTTGAAGGTGGGGTGGGTGCAGGAAAAAGTGAACAGGTTCGGCGTTTAAAAACCCAGTTTGGTGATTTTTGGAATTATTACCGTGAACCAGGCAGTACTGTCTTTGGGGATTTAATTCGAAATGCCGTGCAATCACTTACGGAAATGGAAAAAGACGGTTATGAGGTGTCTCCAAAGGCTTCACTATTTGCCTATAATTCTTCTAGGGCCAATTTGGTGGATTTGCAAATTCGACCTGATCTAAAAAATGGTAGGAATGTTTTACTTGACCGTTATTGGTTTTCGACCTACGCAATCCAAGGAGCAGAGGGTGTTTCCAAGCCCCTGATCATGCTTTTTGGACTAGTTGCCACGGGGGGGCTCTTGCCCAATTTAGTAATCCATTATGATCTCCCGGCGGAGGTGGGAATTAAGAGGAAGGAGCAAAGTTCAGATTTGGACCGGTACGATGTGAGAGGTCCAAATTTTCACAAGAAGGTTAGGCAAAACTATCAGGAGCTTAGCCGCTTATTCCCCAGGATTTGGAAAACGATTGATGCCTCCCTTCCGGTGGATGAAGTTTTTAAACTGACAATGGACACACTTCGAAG
>DAIPJT010000066.1:0-2814 GCA_036770125.1 Patescibacteria group bacterium | reverse complement strand
AGGTTGGGGGTATAAGGCTTGCTTTTATCGGTAATCACACTGCCCCCAAGCTTGACCAGTAACAACTTATCCATATTTCACCTTGTACAAAAAACTTCTCCAGGGGAAGGAAATTGTAGCGGAAAGTATTCTTTTTATACTGTTTGAACCGGTTACCAAACGGAATAACCACTCAAAGGGGCCAATGACCAAACCAAAAACTTTAGGTCGGGCAAAATAACGGAAACTACCCCCCACCCCCATAATTAATTTAGCATTTAGCTTTTTGGCATTTCTCATAATCCAGCGTTCCTGTTTGGGGGCGCCAAAACCCACTAAAAGAATATCGGGACTAAATTCCTTGATGTCCTTTGTTATATTAATATCCTTTCTGTACTCTTTATTATTGACCGGTTTGGCATTTTGGTCATAAACGGCTCCGGCAGTAGCTCTAATGTCACAGTCGGGCAGTTTTTTGGACAAAACCCGTTTGGCATCCATAAATAAATTATCTCGTTTGTCCCCCAACAAGTAGACCTTCCATTTGTGTTCATTGGCTAGATCCAAAAGCTTTTTAGCCAGGATGCGACCTTTTAGTACCCGCAAGGTCTCTCCTGCAATACTGCGAGGAAGAGACCTTACAAAGACAATTGACAAACCGGCCAATAAGCCTTCCACCAAATACACCGGGTAGCGAAGGATTTTAAATTTCATCCTGGGCAGACGCATGAAGCGGTCATGGGCCAGTAGGCCCACCCCATCCGCCACAGCTATATCAAAAGAGTTCAAAACCGATCGGAAATCCCTGTCCTTTTGGCTTTGAAGAACAATCTCAGGGTTGGGGGTACAAATCAACAGGCGGCCTTTTTGATCAATGGTTTTTTGAGCCCTTTCCAATACTGCGGTCAGGCTCAAACCCGACAGTTTAACCCCCATGACCTCGTGTTGCATGCTCATACTATATACCAACTTTCAAAAATTACCAAGTCCGTTTTCCACTCTTTTTGTCCATTTTTCTTGTACGAAATCCAGCCTTGTATTTTTCAACTTATCCTCAAAGAGTAAACAAAAATTAAAATTTAAAAGCAAAAACTATAACACAAAATTTCATTAAGGCAGTCCCCTCGCCTAGGCGAGGGAGACGCCTTTTCTAAGCCTCTAAGCATCTCGTAACTTATTTTCCTGTCACACTGCGCTTCCAAAGATCAATGTTTTCCATCACCAAGCCCGTTCCCCGCACCACGCAGAGCATCGGGTCGTCGGCCACGTGGGCCGGGACCCCTGTTTCTTTAGTCACCAGCCGGTCAAAGTTACGCAAGAGAGCCGTTCCTCCGGACATGATGATCCCTTTATTGATAATGTCAGCCGCCAACTCGGGGGGTGTGTCTTCCAGTACTCCTTTGACTGTATTGACAATCTGGGACAAGGGTTGTTTGATTGCCTCGGTCACATCCTCACTGCTTATTTTAACCGTCTTGGGCAATCCTAAAACCATATCCCGGCCGGAAACCTCCATCACTTCTTCCTTGACCAATTTCAAAGCCGAACCGACTTTGATTTTAATTTCCTCGGCCGTCGTATCTCCCACGACAATCCCCAAAGCTTTTTTGAGATGGTTTTGAATGGCTTCGTCAATTTTATTACCCGCTATCCGCACACTTTTACTAACCACCACTCCGCCTAAAGAAATCACCGCCGCCTCACTCGCCCCACCCCCCATATCCAAAATCATCTGGCCCGAGGGAGCCGACACGGCCATCCCGGCGCCAATGGCCGCCGCCAGAGGTTCATCAATCAAATAGGCATGACGAGCTCCGGCCGAAAGGGTTGCGTCCAAGGCCGCCCGACGTTCCACCTGGGTACAACCGGCCGGGACACAAACCATGACGTCCGGGCCCATAAAGTAAGACTTGCCCATGGCTTTACCGATAAAATACCTAAGCATCGCCTCCGTAATCTCGTAATCCGCAATCACCCCGTCGCGCATGGGCCGAGTAGCCTGTAATGATTCAGGGGTTCTGCCCAGCATCTTTTTGGCGGCATTACCCACCGCCAGCACTTTCCCGTCCTCAACCGAAATGGCCACGACTGAGGGTTCATTACTGACAATCCCCACCCCAGAAACCCACACCACCGTGTTGGCCGTGCCCAAATCAATGGCAATTTTTTTGCGTGTAAGTGAGAACTTCATTCCTCTCAGGTTACCCTGTTTGGGTAGATTTCTCAAGAGCCCGAAAAAGGCGTCTGCCCCGCAATTGCGGGGCGACTGCCTTAATAAAATTTGTGTTATACTTTCACTAATGACCAAAGTGCGGGTTACCATGTTTATGTTAACCATTATTGTTGTCGGCACCCTGGCCTATTTTGCCGGCTTATATGCCCGAGGCTTTAGGTTTGATTTCAGAAAAAAAACCATCACCGAAGGGGGTTTGTTGGTCGCCAAGTCCGTTCCCGACGGGGCTTTTATCTCAGTCAACGGGGCGGTTTTAGGGGCCACCAACGACAACATTTCCCTCCCCCCGGGGGAGTATGACCTGGAAATCAAACGGGAAGGCTACACAACCTGGAGTAAAAAAATTGCCATCCAAAAAGAAATTGTCACCGAAATTGAAGCCTACTTATTCAAAAAAGCCCCCACCCTCACCCCCATCACCAGCTCAGGCGCCGGCAACCCAACCATTTCTTTGGATTTAACTAAACTGATTTACAGTGTCCCTGAGTCAGGCTTGTGGGTTTTGGACAACAGTAATTCGCCACTGGGTTTTAGTCGTGAACCCAAACTGATTACCGCCGGCAATTTTAACAAGGCTACCTATGCTCTCTCACCTGACGGAT
>DAIPJT010000065.1:0-2822 GCA_036770125.1 Patescibacteria group bacterium | reverse complement strand
AAATAAAAACTTCGCTCGTGCTTCAGTCAAAAATTACTTGTGTGATGCTAAAAACCTCACTGAGTGGGTGACCAACTCCGGTAAGGATCTGGCCGGCTTAACTGCTACGGACTTTACACTATATATAGACAGTTTGATTGCTAAAAGTGAGTCACCCTCAACCGTCAATCGTCGCCGGACTTCGCTCAAGTCTTTTTTTGATTTTCTCAAACTTGACCTTGCTTTTACTCCCACTCCTGATTTACTAACTGAGTACAAAAAACATTTAGTCTCTTTAAACACCCCAACAAACACTATCAAAAATTATCTTTCCGATACAAGAGGGTATTTAAACAAGGCTTCGGGCAACTATTCTTCCTCCACTCTTGCCCGAAAACAGTCTTCCCTCAAGCGTTTCTTGGAGTGGGCCGAGAAAAAGGGGTATGTGGAGAAGGCTTCCCCCATTCCAACTTCTCCCGTTGTCATTCCCGCGGAGGCGGGGATGACAGGAAGGTGGCTGGGATTTTTGGGAATTTTTATTTTTACCTGGAGCTTGGTGGTTTTCACTCTGGTGGCCGGAAAACCGGAACCAAAAACTACTCAAGTGACCATTCCCGTTCCGGTTTCAAAAACCAAACCGACCGGCAAGTACATTCCTTTTGCCGGCAAAATCGTAAACTCCGAAGGTTACCAGGTGGGCGAGACCGTTCCGGTTGTCTTTTCCCTCTATAACGCCCCCACCGGGGGAAACATTGTCTGGAATTCCAGACAATGCTTGGTTGGGCCGGAGGAGGATGGTTCTTTCGCTGTTACCTTGGGAGCCACCAACGGTGTGAACTTTGATTGCCAAAGCGCCGAAGAGATTCCCTCCTACCTTTTTTACGAAAACACCGGTCTCTGGCTTTCAATGGCCATCAACACCGATCTTGAAATTGACCCCAGAATACCCATTGCCACCGTAGCCAACTCTCAAAACACAAATACCGTCGACGGCTATGCCGCCAGTGAGGCGGCTTCCGAAAACACCATCCCCGTTATTAATGAATATGGCGACCTGGTCTTGGCCGCCACCCTGCCCCGCCTCAAGTCCACCAGTTTGGGTAGCTCGTTAATGATCGAAGGTCAAGGAGGCGTGGTTTTGGCATCAAGTGACACTTCCAACTCCCCCATTACTTTAAATCCCGACGGCTCGGGCAACTTGAATTTGCTGTTTGAAGGTGCCTCTCCTATATCAAACGGCTTTGTTAATGCATCAAACGCGAACATGGCCAACGGAGCACTCTATTATGGTGAAGTCGGCAACGACTTGTCGGGCTATAGTCTTCTGGACCTGCGATCCGGGAGTGCCTTGACCAGTAAGTTTTCGGTGGATGCTTCAGGCAACACCACTTTGGCAGGTAATTTAACCATTGGAGCCATTCCTTCAGCCGGCGGCACGCCTTTGGTGGTAGATGAAGCCGGCCGGATATATAAAGAGTCTTCTTCAACCAAGTATAAAACCAATATTGAGGATTTTACCGACGACTACAAAAAAATTCTCAAGCTTTCCCCCTCCCGTTATCAGTATCTGGGGCGCCAAGAGGAGGAAATCGGCTACCTGGCCGAAAACCTGGATCGGATGGGGCTCAAAACCTTGGTGGTTTATAACGCTCTGGGTGAGCCGGAAGGTATTAAATACGACAAAATCCCAATTTACTTAATCCCGATTATCAAAGAACAAGAAGAAAAATTAAGCAGTCTTTTTAAATTACTTTCCCCCATTGTCGACGAACAGACTATCTCGGTGGAAGGCAAGCTGACGGCCACGGAAATCACCGCCCAAAAGATTACCGCCGACTTGATTACCGACTCAAAGGGTAACAAAGTGGTCTCTGAAGCTAGAGTCACCGAAATCGAAGACTACCTTAAAAATTCAGTCACTCTGGACATTGACGCCCTAAAAGCCATTACCGAGCAGATGGTTGAAGACTCCCAAGCCACCAATTTGAATATCTCCGACTTGTTTGTTACCGGCCGCGCTGTCACGACCTCACTTTCAATATCCGAAAATTTAACCTTGGGTACCGACCTATCTATCTCAAACAATAACATTAATACTCTTACTAACCCTCTGGAAATCCAATCCTTGGCCCAAGCCCCGGTTAACATTATGGGTGGAAAAGTCACCATTGCTACCGACGGCAAGGTTACGGCGCCCCAAATGGAGGTTAAAAGCCTAACCACGGAAGTAATCACTGTCAATAATAGTCAAAATATATCAGGACATATCATTTTGGAGGCGGGCCTTACCGAAATTGAGGTTGTCACGCCCAAAGCTCTGGCCAACTCACTTGTTCAACTTACTCCCACCACCTCCACTTTCAATAATATCCTTTATATAAAGAGTAAAGGAGAGGGAAAATTTACGGTGGCTATTACCCAACCGGCAACTGAACCAATCGAATTCGACTGGCTAGTGATTGGGGTGTTATAAGGCCTCTGCCTTAAAAGGAGCCGAAGGCGGGCCCCCGCCAAAATTGCAATTTGGGCGGGGAAGGCGAGGCCTTGAGAAAACAAAGACAGAACCTTTCATAAGGCCACCCCTTTAACACAAAGGAGGTGGCCTTTTTTGTACCAACTTTCAGCTTCAATAAGTGGACATGTCCAAGTTTTTTTGACAAAGTTGGACAAAATTGCTCTTGACAAAATAATGAATATCCTGAATAGTTAAATCGGTATTGTGTCATCCCCGACCCGATCGGGGATCCAGGTTTTAATTTGTTTTGTATAGATTCCCGCCTTCGCGGGAATGACAAAAGGGGAAACAGGATGACAGAAGGAAGGAATATGGAAAGCAACACAAA
>DAIPJT010000006.1:0-16915 GCA_036770125.1 Patescibacteria group bacterium | reverse complement strand
CTTTGGAGGTGGTTACATTGCACCTGCCCTTACCGCTGATCAGAAGCTTTTTGCCAGCCGTTGAATTTTTCTCCAGGAGACAAATTCGATTATTGTCGTTTTTGGCCGTAATTGCTGCCATCATACCGGCCGGTCCAGCGCCAATAACGGCGACGTCATAAAACATGT
Organism: Patescibacteria group bacterium; assembly: GCA_036770125.1. GTDB lineage: Bacteria > Patescibacteriota > Microgenomatia > UBA8517 > UBA8517 > DAIPJT01. Next base: position 16,747 of record DAIPJT010000006.1, on the reverse strand, counting down.
TTAATTTCATGGCTTTAATTATACTTCAAAAATATTGAAGGTTATCTGCCATTAGACGACTTTAAATTGAGCCGGCCCAGGCGTAATTTGTAAAATTTGGGGATTGATGTCTACCAACAAGTCTGAAGTTCTGAATTTGAGTATTGGTAGCCATGTGAGCCAAGTGCGTTAAATCCCCCCCCAGAGGTGTTTCTTTTGCTTCAATCGCAAGATCGTTATTTAAAATGAAATCAATTTCATGACCGGTTTTAAGAGCATAATATTGGATTTGGCCCACCCTTGAAAGCTGATTAAAAAGTGTATTTTCAAATTGGGCCCCACTTGAAAGTTCTGCCAGAGTATTAGCAAGTCCAGTATCACAAAAGTAAAGTTTTCTGGATTTTACTATTTCCCGATCAACACTTTTTGTATAAACAGGAACGGTATTTATTAGGTAAGTCTTTTCAAAAAATGAAATGTAATTAGTTACAGTCGGGCGGGATATTCCAGTCAATCTTGATAATTTGGAGTATTCCACCCTGCTACCAACTCGTCCAGCCAAGAGTTTTGCAAGAGAATATAGGTTTCGCTCGTCCGAAAAATCAGCAAGTGAACGAACATCGATATTTATATAGGAAGACATAATGTCTGACAACAGATCACGCTTTTCAACTTCTGATTGAGCAAGAACCACTTGAGGAAAACCTCCAAAACTAATATATTCCTCGTAGTAAGAAGAAAGACGGTTGTGCTCCAAACTATTAAATTTCCCTTTCGTCCAATCTCTTTGTGAAAATGAAATGTTTTTGAAAGTAAGAAATTCCCCAAAATCTAGTGGGTGTAATTCAAAAAGTTTTTTTCTCCCAGATAAGGATTCTGAAAACAAGTTCTTTAGATAATATGAGCTTGATCCAGTGACAATAAACTTTATTTTGTGATGATCCGATAAATATTTAATTGCACTGGGGCTGTCTGGGGATAGTTGTATTTCATCAAGAGCAATCACCATCGGTTCATCAGCAGATAAACCTTGGGCAATGAACGATTCACGAATAGCTTCATAATTTTTTTCATCAAAAAGCTCGCGATTATCAGGGCGTTGCAAATCCATATAAAGTGAGTTTTTACCTGGCATGTCCAGGAGAAGCTGTTGAACCAGGGTGGTTTTGCCGGTTCTTCTCATGCCTGTAAGTACAGTAACCAGGGGTGTTTGAGCGTGCGCGAGAAGTTCGTTATAAATTTTACGCTTGTAGAACATATGTAACTATCACTTTACAAAAAGTAACACTATTTGTCAAGTGTGACATTTACACACCCCGATAATCCTTTGTTTTAGGATCAAAATGAGTTCGAACATCGTTTGCTAGTTCACCCCAAAATTTCGAGGTTCAGATACAAATTGGGGTAAAGAATATTTACTTGTAGGCATCAGAGTTGTCAACTATTGCCAGACGGTGTTGACCGTGGGATGATCCACCCAAGGCGCATTCTTGTGCCCACCGGAACAACGTACAAAAACCCCGGTTATAATGAGGGCAAACATAATAGTTAGTTCCTTTAGTTGACACGTACGCCTTAAGACGTACAGATTCTCCTGCTCCATTTGAGGTTCCTAAACAGGTAGTATCCCAATCCTCTCTTCTATTAGACATTTGTTCAGACAATTATACTGCGGTGGGCACATGTTATCAAACTATAAAGGTCTCTCCTTTGAGGCACAAGTTGTGCAGGAAGGGGGTTTAGGTTGTCAAATCAAGCTCGCGAAGGTTTTTGATCTTGTCGACAAAGTCGGTCAAATGGCTGACTAAAATAATTGGCCCTTCAAAATTGTTGATCGCGTTAGCGATGACCGGAATGTGTCGGAAATTAATGTGATTGGTGGGTTCATCCAAAACAAGAAGGCCCGGCTTTTGCAAAAAAAGCCTGGCGTAACAAAGTAGCCCCTTTTGACCTTCGGATAACGATTCGATTTTAGTGTGCAAGAGTTCGGCAGTTAATAAAAACCTGGCCCCCGTTTCATAAATAACTTCCGGATGATCGGTTTGGGAAACCGTGAGTAAAGAAGCGTAAGCCGTTACCGTAAAATCCAATTCTGAAAAATCTTGGTTGTAATAGCCGACTCTTATCGCCGGATTAATATCTGCTTCCTGCCCCGCCAAAAAAGCTTTCAGTAGCGTGCTTTTGCCAATGCCGTTTGGGCCCTTAATCAGCAGTCGGTGGCCTTTAACCATCTCGGTTTTGATGGGTTTATTTATTTTAATAATGTAACCGGCATATTCTTGACAGGGAATAGTAAATTCGGGAATGGTTTTGTCTTCCTGGCGCATTTCAAGCATTTCTTCCCTGTCACCTTCGATGTCTTGCCTGATTCGGCGGGCCAACTGACTCATGGCGATACTTTTGCCTCCCAGTTTATTAATTTTTTCAAAACGGTCTTTGATACTTTTTTGCAAACGGGAGTTTACGAGGCGGTCTCTTTCCAATTTGGCCGCGATTTCACCAACAACGTCATAATAATTCCCCACAAACTGTTCAACTTTTTTGGTGTGAATATCCAGATTTAATACGCCGTCGGTAAAACAATTCAAGAAGTCGGCGTCGTGGGAAATAACAATACAGGTTTTTTGGTAATTCATTAATAAATTGGTCAAAAGCTCCACTCCGGCACTGTCCAGATTGTTGGTTGGTTCGTCGAGAAGTAAAACATCGGGGTTTGAAATTAAGGCATAAGCCAGCATTAATTTGGCTTTCTGTCCGCCGGAAAGTTCTTTAACCCTTTTGGTTAGGAGAATGTCAAGCTTGAGGCTCTTGAACATTCTTTTGATTTCCGGCAGGGGAGTTTTGAAATAATCAGCCACGCTTAAGTCCAGTTTGTCAGCCGGAATAACCTGCTCTGCAATTCCAATCGTGGTTCCCAATTCGACGCTAATCTTCCCACTTTGTGGAGTAAGCTTGCCTAGGAGTAACTTAAAGATCGTGCTCTTGCCGGCTCCGTTCTGGCCGATAATGGTGACGATGGAGTTGCGGTGCACGCTAAAATTGGCTTCATTCAAAATGACCTTGGCGTCATTGTAAGCAAAGGAAACCCCATTAAACCGGATTACAACATTATTGTCTGTCATGGAAGTGTTATTTTACTTTAAATCCTCTCCAGGTTGTAGTAGGTGGTGTAGAAAAGGGGAATGGCCGGACAGTCTTCGGCCAGGAAGCGCTGAAAGTCGAAATAGATTTTTTTCCGGGCTTCCAGGTCGGTTGTTACCCGACCATCTTCCAGCAATTTATCAATTCTGGGGCTGTTATAGCGGGAAATATTGGTGTCCGTTTGAGTGGAATGCCATAGAGGGTATTGGTCAGGATCATAGGGAATGGTGAAAGTGGTGATGTAGACGTCAAAGTTGGTGGGGGTGATGGTGGTGACAAAAACTTCGGATTTAACCCCCACTTTTTCCCAATCCGATTTAATTTTTTCAGCGGTATTGACCAAGTCCGGAGTAGTGACAATTTTGAGGAGGGTATCCTTGGCGACAACTTTAGCCCTGGTGACGTCGTAGTCATATCTTTTGACGGTGGTATTATAGAAAAGACCCTTGGAATAAACAGTCGTTAAGACCCGTTTACCCCCCAGACTGCTTTTGTCCAAACCGTAGTTTAGAGCAACCCTGGCCTCTTTGGAGGAAAAAAATTTCGATTCGGTGTTGTAAAACAAAAGCACTATCTCGTTATCGTTTTGCTGGGCTTCTGCCTTGACGTTTTTGTAGTTGATAAAGTCTCCCACCTCTTTAATCCCCAATAACCGATCCAATTTACCCATCTTCATAGCGGTGAAAGCCAACTCGTTGGTGGGATAAAAGAGAAACTGTTCGCGTTTTTTGTTTGGGTACTCAACCAGCAGGCTGGTAACCAGGTCACGGTTGGTTTTGAGCTTGATGATTTTAGTGTTTCCCAAAGACTCCCCCCCCTTTTTGATCAGTGGTTTAGTCAAAAGATAGGGGAAGGAAACATAGCTTTGTTGCAATTCAAAACGGATGGTGTGCTTGTCGGGGTAAGAGATTTTGGCCCCCTTAATGCTGATGGGTAAGTCCTTAGCATTGTAGTCGGGGCTTATTTCAAAGATCCACACTTTGGCGTTATCCTCGTTTTTCCAAGTGGTGGCAATTTGGGGAGTTAAAAGGCCGTTATCGTCTACGCTCACCAAACTCTTGGAAATTTTTTGGGACACCTCCAGAGGTAAATTATCCAGGCGGTATTGGCCAACAATGCCGGTTAGAGCTGTCTTGGGAAACATTTGGGGGTAAATAAACTTCAAAAGGATGAAGGCTGATGCGCCAATAACTGATGCTAATAAAATTAGGTAACGGAACTTCAAGAGAAGTGTTTTCAGATAGGTGATGTAAAACCGCAAATCCATTTTATTTGAAACAAAATCAGGGCAAAATCAACAGAAGGACGGAGACGGAAATAACCAAGGCGACAAAGATTACCGTCATTTTCATCACCAGTTTTTCAATTCCCCTCTTGCCGAATTTGGTGATGACTGAAGAGGAAATAGTGCGATTTAGGCTGTTGCCGTTGGACTGAATGGCAATCAAAAGAATCAAAAAAAGAGAGGAAATGATTTGAACGATCAAAAGCGTGCTTTTCATAAACTACTTTTGTAACCAAACAATAAAAGTATTGATAATAGCAATGGCAAAAGAATACAAAACCAAAGCCAGGAGGCCGGTAACCGCAACGGCTGGCACGTCAAACCAAGGCGAGGAGAAACCGGCGTAGGCAAATTTGTAAACTTTAAAGTCGGTGATTAAAAGCGTGACCAAATAAAGGGTAATGGTAAAGGAAATCCAACGAAAAGTGCCAAAGGTGATGAGGTTGATGGGTAGAAGAAACAGGTTAATTATGGGCTTGACCAAAAGCATGGCCAAGGTCAAAGCACCGGCAGCGTAGATAAAAGTGACAAGTCCGCCTTCAAACCGTATGCCGTCAACAAGGCTGGAAACAACATAGAGGGTAAAAAGGTTGTAAAAAAAGAATCTAATAATCTTTTTCATAAATTATTCTTCCTGAAAGCCTGCCGGCTTTTGGTAATACTAAAACGATGAGCTTCGTCACGAACTCGGGTGACAAAAGTATAAAGCCCCCCCGTTGGCATAAGTGTAGCATTTTTTTGGGGGATATGCAGAATTTCTTCCTTTTTGGCCAGACCCATATAGGGAATACGGGCTTTCCGTAAAACACCTCCAACGGCTGATAGTTGGGGTAATCCACCGTCAATGATGATTAAATCCGGTCTGCCCCAATCTACTAGGTGTTTTAGGCGACGGGCCAAAGCCTCTTGTAGGGCCTTGGGGTCGTTATTGGTAGTGGTTTTAATGCTAAACAGACGGTAATTGTCTTTTTGGGCCAAGCCATCTTTAAAAACCACCATACCCACGTAAAGATACTGTCCCCAATGGTGTGAAGCGTCAAAACACTCTACTCGAGAGAGGTGGAGTCCGGGGAAGTATTGTTGTAAAACTTTGGTAGCTCCCTCTTGCTCCCTGACAAAAAAGGCCCGGTTGTCAAAATCCCACAACTCTCTTGAGTGGTGTTCTCCTGCAGTCAGGGATTGTTGAAGGACCAGCAGTTTTTGGGCTTTCTCAAAGTCGGTTTTTTGGGAAGCCTTTTTGATATCGCGGATTAATAGGCGTGAAATTTTGGTCCGGCCGGAAAGAAGGGCCTTGATCTTTTGGATGTTTTTTAAATATTCGGGCCGACGCACCCCCTCGGACGGACAGGGGTCACAAAGGCCCAGCTCCCGATACAGACAAACTTTTTTTTGGGGCCGGTGGGTAGCAAAAGGGATAATTTGGCGAATATACCGTAGTAAAGATAGAGCGTCGTTATTTTTTAGATATGGTCCAAATATTGTTGTGTCATCCCCGACCTGATCGGGGATCCATTCCTCTTTTTTTGTATAGATTCCCTCCTTCGCGGGAATGACATGGTGGTCCGGGGTGACAGACGAACAATTAATAATTTTGACCATTGGCCACAAGTCATCGGTAATAACAATATATGAGGGGCCTTTATCATCTTTGAGTTCTATATTGTATAGAGGCTGGTGGGTTTTCACGAGCCGAGCTTCCAGAATGATGGCGTCGAACTCATCTTGGGTAGGAATAATTTTTATAACCATGGCTTCGGAGACAAACTTAATGGTTTTGGTGTCAAAGGAATTTTGCAAGTGGTTTTGGACTCTTTTTTTTAAGTTGACCGATTTACCAATATAAACAGGTTTTTTTTGAGAGTTTAAAAAAAGGTAGACGCCATAGGTTTGGGGAATTTCCCCAACTTCTTTAAGAGTAAAAAGAGTTTTCACTTATGTCTTAGAAAAAGTAATAGACCCAAAATCACAATGATGGGAGCAAAAAAAGTAATCAAAAAGATGTAAATTACTTGGGTTTTAATGCCAATAATGTCGTGTTTTACTCCAGCTACATTAACGGTGGGATTTTTTTGCGTCAGGTTAATCATAGCTTTCGGACTGACATAGAAGGAGGTTTTATAGGTGCCGTAGGGAGGGAGAAAAACGATATTTTTCTCGGTTTCGGAAAAAGAGACTTTGACCGATTCGTTTTCCAGAGAGGTGCGGCCTCGGTTCGTTAAATCGATCTCAAGGTTTAAGCCCAACGGGAAAATTGACCAGCCGACACCGGTTTTAGTTTTAATTTCGGCCGGAGTGTCGCCAAAAGGCTTGCCAAAAACCACCTGGTATGTGTCCGGGGGATAGGGGTAGACCGGATCGGTTCTGTGAATAACAAAAGTCACATGTTTCAAATCAAAACTTTTGAAATAATCCCGCCCGCCCGTGTCTTCCCAAGTGGGATCCACTTGTTTCCAGGTTGCTCCGTCCCAATATTGGGGCCAGGCGTGAAGGATGTTTTTACCCAATAGTGTGGGTTCCAAATCCAAGTCGTTGTTGACGGCATAGCCGTTGACTTCGGCTACCGGTAGGTTGTGCAATTTAGCTAAAGCTACAAAAAGATCGGTGTATTCACTACAGACAGCCGAAGCAGGAGATAGGAAGGCCACATCTGCCCCCAGTCGAAGAATTTGGTCCTGGTTGATCTTGTTTTTGTCATACGACAAAAGATCAACGACATACCGGTTAATGTCTTGGGGGGTTTTGAGATTTTTGGCGATGTCTAAAAGTTTGGGATTGGTGATGCTCCAGTAACGGTTGGTGGCGGGAGACGGTTCCTTTTGGGGCGAAACGGGACTAAATCCCAGTCTGGGTTTGGGAAAAACTTGAATTTGGCCGACAACCTTGACGCCGGTAACGTGACGCTCAAAGGTGGCTATCCAGTTGCCGTCAGCGTCAACGGCCACGCTTTTGGGAGCCGGTAAAATGCTCTCCAGATAGATTTTTTGGTAAGCCGTGTCCGGTGGCAGGGCCAAAGACCTGGGGTTGCCGCTTAACCGGTACCCCAGAGAAAAGTTGTAGTACTGGGTATTGCCGAAGCTGGCCCAGACGCCCTTGGGCAAATTGTCACCCCGGAAGCGAAAAATTTGGTAGTTACCATTTTCGGAAACGGAGTCGGCTTTTTGAGAAAAGTAGATGAGGGCACCCAGTTTTTTATTGACGTTTAAGTAAATCGTGTTTTGTGAATTGTCGTCTTTGGCTTGACTCGGTAAGAAAATATCGGTGGTGTTGCCTTCCATTTTGGCCAGACTTAGATTTTGGTAGGAAATTTCCAGATGTCGGACGGCGTTTTTGCCGGCGACGATATCGTTGAAGTCAACCTTAATATGGGTGCGTTCATTTTCGGTGTATCGGACACAGGGTACCGAGGTACTGTTGGAAAGGCAGTTGACGTTGTCAATTTCGGCCTCGGAAAAAATTAAGGAATAAGAAGTCAGGTAAACGGTGGGGTTGGTGTTTTTAATGGTAATTTTATGAACGGTTTTGGTGGTTGGCGGATTGTCCAAATAATAAAAAGTTTCGGCCGTAGTTTCAAAATCATTGGCCCTGGAAACCACAGGAAAAATGAAACAACAAACTATAAACAAAATAACAAATATCGCTGTCATCCCGTGCTTGACACGGGATCCAGGCTTTTTGTATAGATTCCGGATCGGGTCCGGAATGACATGGTTTTTTTTCACAGCATTTTATACAAAGAAAATTTAGGTTTTTTGTTTAAGTTATTGGGAGTGCCACTTGCTACCACGTAACCACCTTCGTCACCCCCCTTGGGGCCAATATCGATAAGCCAATCAGCATTTTTAATTACGTCGAGATTGTGTTCAATAATGGCTACAGTGTTACCCCGGGCGACCAAGGATCTCAAAACTTCCAGCAGTTTTTCCAGGTCGACAAAATGCAACCCGGTTGTCGGCTCGTCGAGAATGTACAAGGATCGGCCGCTGTCTTTTTTGGATAATTCGGCCGACAGCTTAACTCTTTGCGCTTCCCCGCCCGAGAGAGTGGTGGCCGGTTGGCCGATTTCTATGTAGTCTAAGCCAACAGCCGAAAGAGTTTGCAGGATTTCGGATATCTTTCCTCGGTTGGTAAAAAAAGCTTTGGCTTCGGCTACCGACATAGCCAAAACGTCGGCGATATTTTTGCCGTTATATTCCACTTCCAAGGTCTGGCTGTTATACCGCAAACCCCGACAAACATCGCATTTAATCCACAGATCACTCATAAATTGCATTTCTATTTTTGTTTGTCCCTGCCCCTCGCAATTTTCACACCTGCCACCCTTAAGATTAAAGGAAAAACGACCCTTTTTGTACCCCAAAATTTTTGCGTCCTTTGTCGCGGCAAAAACTTCCCGAATCTCATCAAAAAGTTTGGTGTAAGTGGCCGGGTTACTGCGAGGCGTTCGACCAATGGGGGACTGGTCGATTAAAATGACTTTTTCAATTTTGTCTACGCCTTTCAAGTCTTGGTAAACGGCAGAGGCGGGTTTTTCTTCGCGCATTAAGTGGTTGTGAACGGCCGGATAAAGCGTGTCGACCAAAAAAGTGGACTTGCCCGAACCGGATACGCCGGTAATGACGGTGAATTTGCCAATGGGTATTTCCACATTAATATTCTTTAGATTGTGTTTACAGCAACCAGTAATTTTAATACTGCTGTCACCCCGGACCTGCCTGTTGTCATCCCCGACCTGATCGGGGATCCAGGCCTTATTGTATGGATTCCCGCCTTCGCGGGAATGACACGGAGGAAATGTTTGACGATTAATTGAAATTGTTTTTTTGTTGAACAGATACGGAGCGGTGACGCTTTTTTTGTCATTTTTCATCTCCGAAAGCGTCCCGGAAAAAACAACCTCCCCCCCATCTTTGCCGGCTCCACGACCAAAGTCAAAAAGGTAATCGCAGCTCATCATCATTTCCCGATCGTGTTCGACGACTACCACCGAGTTACCCAAGTCACGCAGTTTTTTTAAGGTTTCAATCAGGCGGCCGTTGTCCTTCTGGTGCAGGCCAATGGTGGGTTCGTCCAATACATACAAAACACCCGACAAGCCACTACCGATTTGGGAGGCCAGTCTGATTCTTTGGGCCTCTCCGCCGGAGAGGCTACCCGAAGCTCGGCCCAAAGTCAGGTATTCCAAACCCACATCCAGAAGAAAAGTCAGTCGCTGCACAATTTCTCGGATAATTAATTTGCCGATTTCTTTTTCCCGAGCCGTTAACAGGCTACCTTTTGGCAAATCGTTGATCCAATCTAAGGTTTGCCCGATATTCCAAGAGGTTACTTCGGAAATGGAGTAATTGTCGATGGTGACCGACTGGGATTCGGTTTTCAGCCGACTGCCTAGGCAAGCCGGACAGACAATTTGAGTCATGTATTTACCAATCTCTTCTCTGGCCCAATCACTCTCGGTGGTCTTGTGTTTCAACTCCAACTCTCCTTTTATACCTCGGTAAATTTCTTCAATAAAGGTTTCTTTGCCGAAACGGTTTTTGCCGTGGACGCGATAAATTGTTTTTCCGGTGCCCAAAAACAAGAGGTCTCTTTGGGTTTGTAACAATTCTTCTATAGGACAATGGACATCGATGTGGTTTTTGTCGCAAAAAGTCAAAAGAAGACGGCCATACCAGGTCTCATTTTCAAAAAGATTGGCAAAGGGTAGAATACCCCCTTCTTTAATTGATAAAGACGGTGCAAAAACGCGGGTGGGGTCAACCTTCATAATATTACCCAAGCCGGTACACTCCGGACAAGCTCCGTGGGGCGAATTGAAAGAGAAACTTCTGGGTTCAATTTCCGAAATTTGAATGTTGTCTACCGGACAACTGAATTTTTCCGAATAAATCGTGTCCACCAAGTCTTTTGGGTATTCGGGGAAGGTAAAACTTTTGTCCAAAACCTGAGCCACAATCACCAAACCTTCAGATAGTTTGAGAGCGTTTTCGATTGATGACGACAGGCGTTTGTCGAGGTGGGGTTCATTTTCGGCCGTAATCCGGTCACAAACGACTTCGATATTGTGGCGATTGGTTTTAATCAAAACAAAATCGTCGTGAATTTTTTTGACGGTACCGTCAATTCTGACTTCAGAATAGCCTTTGGCTATCAGATTGGTAAAAAGGTGGGTAAACTCACCTTTTTTGTCCATTACAACAGGAGACAAAATCATCAACTTCTGGTACTTGTCCATGCCTTTTTTGAGTCGCAGATCTTCCAGCACTTGGTTGGTGATTTGCTCAACCGATTGCCGGGCAATTTCCCGGTGACAAAGCGGACAATGGGGGTGACCAATCCGAGAAAAGAGAAGCCGTAAATAGTCGTAAATTTCGGTAACCGTTCCGACGGTCGAGCGGGGGTTTTTGGAGGTGGTCTTTTGGTCAATTGAGATGGCGGGTGAGAGGCCTTCAATGGCGTCGACATCCGGTTTATCCATAATACCCAAAAATTGCCTGGCATAGGTGGACAGGCTTTCGACATATCGGCGTTGGCCTTCGGCAAAGATGGTGTCAAAAGCCATGGAAGACTTGCCTGAACCCGAAACACCGGTGAAAATCACCAGCTTATTTTTCGGTATATCTACCGAAACGTTTTTTAGGTTATGCTGTCGTGCTCCAACTACTTTAATGACACCAAGTGACATATCAGCTTTAGCTGTTATGTAATCATTAATCATAATTTTTCTCTCCTTGTCACCCCGTGCATCGCTCCTTTGTCATCCCCGACTTGATCGGGGATCCAGGCCTTTCCCCGAAGGGGTGACCTCGCCATTTGTATAGATTCCCGCCTTCGCGGGAATGACAGGGAAGGTCAGGATGACACATCAAGTTCTTTTATTTTGTCCCGGAAATAAATGGCTCCTTCAAAATCCATGTTTTGAGCGGCTTCGCGCATTTTGGTTTTGTATTGGGTTAATACTTTTTTTCTGTCCATGGGTGTTAAGCTTTCCAAATCGTCTTTTTGGTACTCTCCCCCCTCTTCCAGTTCGATTAAGGGTGTGATCCGATCCCGGATCGGTTTGACGATATTTTGAGGTGTGATGTGGTGCTTTTGGTTATATGCCAGCTGATAAGCTCGACGAGCCTCAACTTCTTTGGTGGCTGATGCGATGGAGCCGGTAAGGAGGTCGGCGTACATAATAACCCGGCCTTTGGCGTTTCTGGCTGCCCGACCCATGGTTTGAACCAAAGTCACACTGCTTCGTAAAAAACCTTCTTTATCGGCATCTAGAATGGCGACTAAACCCACTTCCGGCAGATCCAAACCCTCCCGCAAAAGATTGATGCCAATCAAAGCGTCATAGGTGCCATTTCGAAGGTCATCCAAAATCTCTGTTCGTTCCAAGGTTTTTACATCGGAGTGCAGATAATGCGCCTTAATCCCCTTATCCCGTAAGTGGGTGGCGATGTCTTCGGCCATCTTTTTGGTTAAGGTGGTCACTAAAGTCCGCTCGCCTTTTTTGGCCCCAATTTCAATTTGACTGATGATGTCGGCAATTTGGTTAGTAGTAGGTTTAATTTCAATGACCGGATCGAGAATGCCGGTCGGGCGAACCAACTGTTTGACCACGCGATTACCGGCCATGTCAATTTCATAGTCACTGGGGGTGGCCGAAACGGCAATAAAGTTCGGGGCTTTGGTGATAAACTCATTCCACTTTAAAGGCCGGTTGTCCAAGGCGGACGGCAACCTGAAACCATAGTCAATGAGGGTTTGTTTGCGGGACAGATCCCCGAAATACATTCCCCGAACCTGGGGAATGGAAATGTGGCTTTCATCAAGCACCAAAAGCCAACGGTTGCCATACTGGGCTTCGAAATAATCCAACAGAGAATATGGAGGGTCACCCGGAGAACGACCGTCAAAGTAACGGGAGTAGTTTTCAATGCCTTTGACGTAACCAAATTCACGGATCATTTCCAAATCGTAGGTTACTTTTTGTTTAATCCTGTGGGCCTCAATAATTTTACCAGCTTTTTCAAAAGTCACTACTTGCCGTTCCATGTCAGCTTTGATTTGTGAAATGATGCCGACGTCGGGGGTGGTAATGAAATGTTTGGCCGGGTAAAGAGTAAACTCGGACAGGCTTTTTTGACCGCCGACCTCCCCCGAAATCGGGTCGATCAGGTTGAGAGAGTGAATCTTGCCGTCCCGGCTGGTGATCCGGAGGCCTTGGTCACCGTAAGCCAAGAAAACATCCAAATAATTACCCCGAAGTCGGAAGGTACCTCGGTGAAAACCAAAGTCCGATCGTTCGTACATTAAGCCCGTCAATTTTCCCGACAAAGTTAATGGGTCAAAGGGTTCACCCACTTTTAAGGGAAGAACGAAGTGCTGGTAGTTTGCCGGTGAGCCGATATTATAAATGGCGGAAACGGAAGCCACGACGATGTTATCGGGCCGAGACAGGAGGTTGGAAGTGGCCGATAACCTTAATTTATCAATCGTTTCATTAATGTCGGCATCCTTTTCAATATAGGTGTCGGTCGAAGGAATGTAGGCCTCCGGTTGGTAATAGTCGTAGTAGGAGACAAAGTAGGAAACGGCATTTTGGGGAAAGAAATTTTGAAATTCTCCATAGAGCTGGGCGGCCAAAGTTTTATTGTGGGAAATAATCAGAGTTGGCAGTTGAAGCTTAGCAATTAAGTGGGCAATGGTGTAGGTTTTACCCGAACCGGTAACCCCTAAAAGAACCTGGTACTTTTGGCCACGGGAATAGCCTTCGGCCAATTGATTGACCGCTTTTACCTGTTCTTCGATCGGTTGGTAGTTAGAAATGAGATTGAAGTCCATATTTTTGAACCATACATTATACTACAGAAGTGGAAGTCAAACTTAGTCGGCGTCAGGTTCAGCTCTTAAACTACATTAGGCAATATATTACCAGAAAAGGTTTTAGTCCCAGCTTGGGAGAAATTGGGGCAGCTTTCGGTCTGCGCTCACCTTCAACGATTCACGAACATTTAGAGCCCTTGTTTAAAGCCGGCGTCTTGAAGCGCGAACGTGGAGCCAAGATTTTTGAAGTGGTAGATAAGCAAATTGCAGTTTTACCGGAGACGGTTACTATTCCGATCATGGGTTTTGTAGCACTTGGCCAAGCCCTAATTCCCAATCCCAAGGAAGAGTCGATGATCGTGCCGGTGACTGAAGTGCCACAGGACAGAAATCTTTTTTGTTTACGCGTTCGCGGTCGGGGTTTTGTGACTGAGGGACTGCTGGATGGGGATTATTTGATATTGGGTCAAGCGATGGAGGTTTTTGATGGAGCCACCGCCGTGGCTCTTCTCAATAACGGCACGGCCGTGGTTAAAAAGGTCTATCGGGAAGAAACCCGGGCCAGATTGATGTCTATTGTAAGTGATGACCCGCCTATCTTTGTCAAAAGAGCCAAAATTCAAGGTGAAGTTTTAATGGTTATCCGCAAACTGAGTTTGTTATAATTTGTCCAGATAAATATGCCAGAAAGAAGGTAGTATTTTTAAGGAAGAAGATCAGGGGCAAGTGTATTGTTGATACGTATCATCAATACAGTAATAACTTGTTGTTGTATTCATGTATTAATACATGAATACAAAAGAAGCTAAATATATTTAATTTTTCGACTATTACTTTGATTCGAATCAAAATGGTGTAAAAAAGGCCTCTGCCTTAAAAGGAGCTGAACCCTTCCGAAGGGTGAAGGCGGGCTCACTCGCGCAGCGAGGGAAAGGCGAGGCCTTGATAAAATTACAGCAGGTTTTTGCCGGACATGCTGTAGGGAATTTTCAAACCCAGCAGAGTTAAAATGGTGGGGGCCACATCAGCCAAAATACCGGTTTTATTAATGAACTTTCTCAAAAGATTTTTTGAAACGATAATTAAAGGGACCGGGTTGCCGTTGTGTTCGGTGTCAATTTGGTTGGTGTCAGGATTAATCATTTCCTCGGCGTTACCGTGATCAGCCGTGACAATTAAAGTGCCGCCATACGTTAAAATTTGGTCGGAGATTTTTTTGAGACAGATATCAACTGCTTCACAAGCGGCTACGGTGGCCCCAATGTTGCCGGTATGCCCTACCATATCCGGATTGGCAAAGTTGGCGACAATTAAAGAGTAATCCTCTGCCAGTTTGGTCATTAAAGTATCCGTTAACTCAAAAACACTCATTTCCGGTTTCTTGTCATAGGTTGGGACACTGGGGGATGGGATGGTAATTCGGTCCTCGCCCCAAAATGGAGTTTCGTTTTGGCCGTTGAAGTAATAGGTGACAAACCGTTCCTTTTCGGATTCGGACAGTCGAAGCTGTTTCAATTTATTTGAAGCCACTACTTCACCTAAAGTGTTAGTCAATTTTTCCGGCGGGAAAATAGCCTTAGCACCTACAGAAGCCAGGCCTTTACTGTACTGGGTCATGGTAGCGAAGAAAAGGTTTTTCAAAATCTTGTTACGTTTAAAACCCGAACCGGCCACATTTTGGATCCGGCTTTTTTGCGTCAGGTTGGTGTGCTCATATTTTTCCAGGTAGGGATCAAAATCGGACAGGAGTGAGGTATCGTTAAAGTCATTGGTTAAAAAACAAGCCGTTAATTGTCTGGGCCTGTCAATTCTGAAATTAAAAAAAACCACCACGTCGTTGTCGGATATCAGAGCGACCGGTTTGCCGCTTGAGTCACTGACCAATGACGGCTTGATAAACTCATCGGTAATGCCGTTTTTATATGACTCGTCAATGGCCTCATTGGGGTTTTTCACCAACTCCCCTACCCCTTCGGTTAGGGTTTGGTAAGCCTCCTTGGTCCGTTCCCACCGACGGTCTCGGTCCATGGCCCAGTACCGGCCCATGATGGAGGCAATTTGCCCGGCTTGATTGTTTTGCAACAAGTCGGCAAGTTCTTTAACGTAGATTTTGGACGACATGGGGGGTGAGTCCCGACCGTCGGTAATGATGTGGACAAAGATATTTTTTACCCCTTTGTTTTTGTAAAAATTCAAAAGACCATACAGATGGTCTTTGCTGGAGTGAACCCCCGAAGGTCCCAATAGACCCAGAAGGTGAACGCTGGAATTATTTTTGGTGGCGTGAGCTACACTTTCTTCCAAAACAGACTTGGTGGAAAAAGAGCCATCGGCAATGGCCATATTGATTCTTTCCAAATCTTGGTAAACTATCCGTCCGGCGCCAATGTTAATGTGTCCCGTTTCCGTGTTACCGGATTCACTTTTTGGTAACCCGACTGCTTCTCCTGATGACAACAGCGTGGTGTGAGGATAACTGCTCTCCAATAGGTCAAAACAAGGAGTTTTAGCTAAAGAGACAGCGTTGCCCGGGCCACCCTGTGTGACTCCCCAGCCATCCAAAACAAGGAGGACTACCTTTTCCATAAAGTGATACTTTAGATACCTAATTCGGCTTCAATTGAGAGAAGTCGATTGTATTTGGCTACTCGTTCACCCCGGCAGGGACCACCAAATTTGACGGTGTCGGCGGCCACACCCACGGCAAAGTCGGCGATAAACCAGTCGTTGGTTTCTCCGGAGCGGTGGGAGACTTTGATTTCCCACTTGCTGGCTCGGGCCGTTTTGATGACCTCAAAAGTTTCGGAAATGGTACCGATTTGGTTGGGTTTAACCAAAATACCGTTGCAAGACTTTTTTTCAATGGCTTTTTTCACCCGTTCGATATCTGTCGCCAAAAAATCATCGCCAATAACGACCGTGTCCCCCCCTATTTCGTGAGTTAACTTGGCCCAACCGTCCCAGGAATCTTCGTTAAGCGGGTCTTCAATGGAAGAAAGGTGATATTGGGCATTTAAAGCTTTGTAGTACTCAATAATGCTGTTTTCATCCAAAGCCGCTGTCTTATCCTTAATTTTATAAAGATTGTTGGCGTAAAAAACCGAAGCGGCGACATCCAAACTCATTAAAATATCACGACCAATGGCGTAACCGGACTCCTGAACGGCCTCAAAAAGGATTTCCAAAGCGTCCAAATTGGTAAAGAGGTTGGGGGCAAAGCCGCCCTCATCCCCGACCGAATGAATAGCACCGCGTTTTTCCAGCAGGTTTTTTAAAGTAATGTAGACTTCCACACACATCCGCAAGCCGTCAGAATACCTGATGTTGGAGGTGGGGTTTAGATGAAACTCCTGAAAATCGAGGTTACCCGCGCCGTGCAGGCCACCATTAATCATGTTAAACGAGGGAATGGGAAGCTTGGGGGTGACTTTTTCGTACTGTTGATAAAGTTGGTTAATCCAACGATATAGGTGCATACGGTTTTCACCGGCAGCCAACTTGGCGACCACTTGGGAAACACCCAGAATC
>DAIPJT010000064.1:0-2868 GCA_036770125.1 Patescibacteria group bacterium | reverse complement strand
AGTTAGCCTCACAAGGCGAGGCCTTCCGAATCTGGAAGGCGAGGCCTTAGCAAGCCCCGAAGGGGTCCCTTTGGGACTAAATGATTCTGGTTCCCTCACAAGGACGGTTGACAATCGTAAACTTCACACAGGTCAGTTTTTTTAGAGTCCTGTTTATAGTTTGAGCATCTTTGGCCCGGCAAATAACATGCACGTTGGGACCAGCATCCATGGTAAAAAACCCCTTGATATTCTTTTCCCGTAACTCTTTAAGTTTTTCGATCACCGCAAAAGTACCAGATGTCAGGTAAAAAATCGGTGGATGAGATGTCATAGCCATAACATGCAGGTCAATCGCTTCCTCCTCAATTAACCTCCCAAACTCGTCAAAATCCCTACTTTTGAAAGCTTTCTTTAGAGCACTAATTCTTTTAGGTAAGTTAGCCACTCTTTGAATAAAATAAGGGCTGGTTTCGGCTACTCCGTGTCCTTCAGTTGAACTACTTTTCTTTTTGTCGGCACTCACCACTGCCACCACATCGACCAAATCCCAATAGGAAGGCTTGGCAAGCTGTACAGCATACGAATTATCAAAGTTAGTGCCCTTCCACCACTCACCAAAACCGTCAACCAGCGAGCGACAGGCAGAACCGGAGCCCATCCTGGCCAAAATGGACAATTTTTTTAGTGATAAATTCAAACCAGCCGCCCGACTCCCGGCCAGTGCCAAAGCCGAAAAGGCCGACGCCGATGAGGCAATCCCAGCATCAGAAGGAAAGTTATTAACCGAGCAAACCCTGGCTTTAGTTTTTACCCCAGACCACTGCCTGATAATGTCTAAAAAGACCGATACCCTAGCCGACACATTTTCATCAACCCTCTTACTGTTAATAACAACTTCGTCCTCCGTTAAACTCGATATAAACTCAACCGTGGAGGTCGTCCGGCAATTGCTTAAATTCATCGAAATAGAGTTATTGTACGGCAGGTTAATTTTAGGGTCTTTCTTTCCCCAAAACTTAATAAAGGCAATGTTGGCAGGCGAGACAGCTGTAGTTTTTGTCGGTTTAATTTTCAATTTTCACTCCCTCCCCTCCAAGTTTGACCTTGATTGTGCTACAATCAACCTCTTTTGCAAAGCGCTTAATTACCTCTGCGTCTTTATGTAACACTAATAAAATCCCCGAGCCCTTTTTGGCCCCGCCCGCCCCCGAAATTTTAGCGACCCCACCCAGTTTTTCAATTCGCCTAATCAGTTCTTGGGTTTGGGACGAAACTACACCTATTTTTTCCAACAACCGCTCATTTTCAGAAATCAACTTTCCAAAATCACTATTCTCCTCACCCATCAGGTAGCGCAAAATAGCTTTAGTCACTTTTTCCATCGCCATAAAAGTGGCCGTGTCCTTTTTTACCCCAGCCACCATCTCACCGGTTGACTCAACCGGTTTGCCACTATCCAGAATAAAAAAATGGGGCAGTTTTCTCTTGGGTGAAACTTGGGAAAAAGTTCTTAAGGTTTCAGTTTCTTTCCTATACCACAAAAACCCGCCATAGGTCGATACGGTATTATCGCCCCCACTTGGGTTGCCATGTTGAACTTTCTCAATTTTATAGGCCAGGTCATTAACCAACCCTTGATCAAAATCATTTTTAGCCAACTTACGCAAGCCGGCGGAAAAGGCCACCGCCAAGGCGGCTGACGAGCCCATGCCACTACCGACAGGCAAATTCGAATCGATGGAGATTTTAATATTGGGAAACTTGTGGCGCAGGTTCTGTTGGCAAATTTTTAAAGCCTTCCAAGCGTGACTTAAATCATTAACTACCGATTCTATCCTCTGAGCTTTCGCTTCCGAATCGAAAGTGCAGGTTAATCTTCTATCCAAAGAAGCCAAAAGAGCCGGGTAACCATAGACCACGGCGTGCTCCCCCGAAATGATTATTTTACCGGGTGCTGAAGATTTAATTTTAGCAACCATCTTATCAGTGGTAGTGCTGTTAGTTTTGCCAACAAATTGAGTTCCTTTTCTGAGGCCAATCTTGACCCGCTAGCCACTTCTCCCCAATATTTATTGGACAAGGTAATTCCCCCTCGTTCTTTTTTCATTGTGACCGATTATATAACAAAAATTATTCTCATTCACTCTCATCCAATAATCTTTGTCCCCCCAACTCCTTTGACATTGTTGCCAATGATTACTTCAATCCCATACTTTTTGGCCAGGGCGAGGCTTTCCTCCACTTTATGAATCATCCCCCCTGTTACATCTGTTAACTTGGAGCCGGTAATGGCCACCTTTACTTTTTTGTAATTGCGGGTAGAGATTTGAGAAATAACCTGGCCTTTTTCGTCCAAAACTCCTTTGACATCAGAAACGTAAATAATCTTGGCAATATCAAAAGTCCCAGACAGTGCCGCCACCAGCTCGGCAATCACCCTCTCCCCGGAATAGATACACACACCGTGTTGGCTATCCATAATTACGTCACCATACAACACCGGCACCAAACCGCGTTTGACAGCTTCTTTTAACCCTTCCAGGTTTTCCATTTTGGTTTGTCGACCCTCGGCAAAAAACAAACTCATGGGGCTAAAAGAAATAGCCGGCACCTTTTGGGTCAGCAGTTCTTTGAGAACAATCCGATTAATCTCTACCGCGTCAAATTCAGTTAAAGCCACGCCCCAGCGATTTTTGACAGTCATGCCATCCTTAACGCGATATTCCTTAGCCGGAATGTGAGCGTACGACCCCTGGCCATGCACCAAAATTATCTTTTGCCCACGCTTAACCTTCTTTTTAATCTCTGTCACAAACCGGCGGATGTTTTTGAGGTTGGGGGTATAAGGCTTGCTTTTATCGGTAATCACACTGCCCCCAAGCTTGA
>DAIPJT010000063.1:0-2892 GCA_036770125.1 Patescibacteria group bacterium | reverse complement strand
TTGTTTGGACCAATAAAGGGTTGATGGAAATTCAGGATATACCAAGATATTTCTACGTTGGAGAAAATGGTTTAGTTTGTGGAGCCCAAGTAGATTCGTTTTCTCCAGAAAATTTAGTTTCCAAAACAAGCCCAGCATCTCATTGGCATGACTTGGGTGAATCAGAGACATATCGGATTGAAACCCAACTTGGCCATGAGATTGAAGGTACACCTGAACACCCATTGGTGGTTATGGGAGAGGATGGCAATTTGAAATTTAAAAAGACGGAAGACATCCAGATTGGTGATTGGTTACCCCTGAAAACTGGAAGCCAGATGTTTGGTAACTACCAAAGATTGGACAAAGAACAAGCCTATATTTTGGGGTTGTTGACAGGGGATGGAGGAATGACCATTAAAGATAGAATTTGTTTTACCACGGCCGACAAACAATTGCTGACAACTTTTAGAAAATATATTGGGGAAAAATATAATGACTATCAATTACAAAAAACTAAATCCAGAAAATATGACTATGTGGTTACTTCAGCATCGATTAAGTCTAACCTACTTCAGTCTGGATTGTCTGAGAATTATTCAAGAAACAAAAAGGTTCCTGAGCAGATTATGATGTCTCCAAAAACGCAAGTGGTTGCTTTTCTTCAGGGACTATTTGATACAGATGGCTCGGTTTATAAAACAGGCAAGGTTGAATATGCGACCTCAAGTAAAAAATTAGCCAAACAGGTGAGTGCTCTGCTTCTAAATTTGGGGGTTATGCATAAATTTGTTGTAAAGGGAAATAATCAATATGCTGATTCGTACCGGATTTTGATATCCGGAACCGCTTTGTTAGATTTTAACCAACAGGTGGGCTTTAGACTTTCGAGAAAACAGGACAAACTTAACAATTATATGTCCAAAGTTGTTTTACGGACTAATGTGGATCTTGTACCGACCCAGGGAGCCAGAATTAAACGCTTGTGGCGATATTTAGTTGAAAACGACAAAAAACCATCGTTATGTGTAAACGAGAGTTTTCATAAACAAATTTGTCGTTATGCCCAGGGAGGTAGAAAACCTTCTGTCGAAAGCTTGAGATTGTTTTTACAGGGATGTGTTCAGTCGGATCGGGAAATTGGAAAGAATGACGACTTCAAATATTTACAGTTATTAGTTGATTCAGGGTTGTTTTTTGACCAAGTAGTAAAGAAAGAAGGATACAAGAGCCGTGTTTATGATTTCACAATACCTAATACACACTCCTTTGTCAGTAACGGTTTTGTTTCGCACAACACTCTTTTGGCCAAAGCCGTAGCGGGGGAAGCTGGGGTACCATTCTTTTCGATGGCGGGGTCGGAATTTATGGAGATGTTGGTGGGGGTGGGTGCTTCCCGAGTGCGGGACTTATTTCAAAACGCCAAGGCGGCCAACCCTTCGATTATTTTTATTGACGAAATTGACGCTATTGGCCGTCATCGGGGCAGAAGTGGCTTTGTGGGTGGACACGATGAACGGGAACAAACCCTAAATCAGATTTTGGTGGAGATGGACGGCTTTACTCCCAATGACAACGTGATTGTGTTGGCGGCCACTAACCGGGGAGACCTTCTTGATCCGGCTTTACTGCGCCCTGGTCGGTTTGATCGTCGCGTTACCTTGGATATGCCGGACAAAGAGGGCAGAGTGGCTATTTTGAAAATTCACAGTAAGGGCAAATTGTTTGCCTCCAAAATTGATTGGGACCGGATTGCTGACCGGACGGCCAGTTTTTCCGGGGCCGACTTGGAAAATATGTTGAATGAGGCGGCCATTTCGGCGGCCAGGGCCGGGAAGACGTCTATCGAAATGGACGACATTGAAGACGCGGCCACCAAAGTTAAATTGGGACCGGCCAAGCGCAAAATCCAAACAGATGAAGACAAACAAATTACCGCCTACCATGAAGCCGGACACGCCATCGTTTCTCATTTTTTGCTTAAA
The DNA here is from genome assembly GCA_036770125.1 of Patescibacteria group bacterium. Taxonomy (GTDB): domain Bacteria; phylum Patescibacteriota; class Microgenomatia; order UBA8517; family UBA8517; genus DAIPJT01. The sequence goes on along the minus strand of DAIPJT010000063.1, from coordinate 928 downwards.
ACCGATCCGGTGCAGCGAATCTCTATTGTTGCCCGGGGAATGAGTTTGGGTCACACGGAAATTACGCCCATTGCCGATCGGACACACGAGACCAAGTCTAGGTTATTAGAATCCATCGCAACGATGTTGGGTGGACGAGCGGCTGAAGAGGTGGTTTTTGACGAATTAACGGCCGGAGCCAGCAACGATATTAAAAACGCCACACGTTATGCCAAAGCTATGGTGGTGGATTTTGGGATGAGTGACCTTGGGCCGGTGAACCTTGGGGCAACGGCCGACTATGGTGAGTTTGGCAGTATGGATTGGTATGAAGCCCCCAGTAATTCACCGGCGACAGCCCAAAAAATTGACGAAGAGGTTAAAAAGATTATTGATATGGCCCACAAAGAAGCCACGGCTTTAATTAAAAAACACAAAAGTTTACTGGACAAAGTGGTCAAGGCTCTCCTGGTCAAAGAAACCCTCGACCGTGATGAGTTTGAAAAGATTGTGGGGAAGAAGGGGTGAACGGGTTCTATTCCCTCTGGCAGCTTTTAAGCGGACAACTAGGTATATTGCATGAGGAGCTCCATTCCTTCGGACAATCGGATAAAATCGGAGTGGTTTTTGTTTTGGGTCCATGTCCGGGATAATAAACAGTTTCTATTTTGACACCGAGCAATATCTGTTGGGCTACAAAACGTTTTGTGAAACCATTGCCGACAGCACGACAGCCTCAGGGTGAGACCCTGAGGCTCATGATTTTGTTATATACATAGGTTTCGCACCCAATGTCATTGCGAACGAAGTGAAGCTATCTTTTGTCTTTTGTATTAGATTGCCACGTCGCCTTTGGCTCCTCGCAATGACACGGTCTGCTGTTTAACCAACTGTGAAACTCGTGATATAGTACAGTTATGTCTAAAAGTGATTTGTTAAAAATGAAAGG
>DAIPJT010000005.1:8413-17492 GCA_036770125.1 Patescibacteria group bacterium | reverse complement strand
TTTTATCATCCGCTACGAAATTAAAAATTTAGACGACGTTAAAGAGCTTCACCGAGATTTAAAACTGGCGCGACACCAAAAAACCAGTTATCTTTTAACCCAAGCCCATCTGTTTTCCACTGAAATTTTCAACTCTCTTTTAAAAATCCTCGAGGAACCCAACGAAAACATTTTCTTTTTTCTTCAGGCCGACAGCACTAAACGTATTCCGGCAACGATTCTTTCCCGATGTTGGATAATAAAAAGTCGGGTTACGGAGTCCAAAGAAGCCATAGCTCCAAACTTTGACAACTGGCACAAAATTCAAAAACGCGACGAAGCTTTGGAGTTGTTAACTTCTTTGACTCACTATTATCATTCGCTACTCAAAAAAGGCCACGACTTTAAAAAAATCGCCACCAACCTTTCAATGACGGACACCACCTATAAAAATATCAAAAGTAACGGTAATGTCTTGCTGAATTTGGTATATTTAACATTAAATCTAAACTACATGTCATCCCCGACCCGATCGGGGATCCATACAAAGAACACTGGATTCCCGCTTTCGCGGGAATGACAGGAAGTATATAATCTTTACGTTAAACATAATTATGGCCAAGAACGATTATACAGCAGAACAAATTCAAGTTTTGGAAGGACTGGAACCGGTCAGGAAACGCCCCGGAATGTATATTGGTTCCACCGACACTCGAGGGTTGCACGAGTGTTTGCGGGAAATAGTCGACAACTCCGTTGACGAAAGCTTTGCCGGAGTGGCTAAAAACATCTGGGTGGTTGTTCACGACGACGGCACCGCCACTATCCGCGACAACGGTCGGGGTATTCCGGTCGACAAACATAAAAGTGGGGTGTCGGCACTGGAAATTACGATGACCAAACTCCACGCCGGAGGCAAGTTTGGCGGAGGGGCCTATAAAGTTTCCGGAGGTTTGCACGGAGTCGGGGCGTCGGTCGTCAACGCTCTGTCTTCTTACTTTCGGGTGGTGGTCTTGCGAAACAGTAAAGCCTACTGCCAGGAATACAGCGCCGGCAACCCCAAGACTCCGGTTCACGGAGTCAAGCAAACCGATTTGGACAAGTGGTTCCCCAAAGAGTGGGATATCAAAGTTGGTAGCGAACAAACCGGAACTTTGACAACCTTTACGATCGACAAAGACATTTTCCCGGACATTAAACTGGACGACAATAAAATCAAAAACATCTTGCGCGATCGAGCCTACTTGATTGCCGGTTTGTCATTTCACTTTTTGGACGAGAGGGATAACGAGGAAGCCAGTTACTACTTTGAGGGGGGTATCAAATCTCTGGTCGCTCATTCCAATCGCGGGAAGAATACTCTTTCCGAGGTCGTCTATCTCTCCCGTGCCGACGACCATATTAGTTGTGAAACCGCTATTCAATATTCCGATTCCATCACCGAAAACGTCAAGGGCTACGTTAATGGTATTAACACGGTTGACGGTGGGACTCATTTGACCGGCTTTAGGATGGCCTTGACCCGCTCCATACTGGACTACGCTAAAAAACTTTTTGGTGAAAATTCCAAAAACGGTATCACCGACTTGGTGGGGGACGACACTAAGGAAGGCCTAACCGCTGTGGTTTACATTAAAATGCCTTCCGAATCGCTCCAGTTTGAATCGCAAACCAAGGCCAAATTAAACAATCCCGAAGTCCAGGGCTTTGTCCAAAGCGCCGTCAAGGAAGGCTTGGACCGCTATTTTGAAGAGCACCCCGCCGAAGCCAAAAAGATTGTGGAGAAGATTGTGCTTTCGGCCCGAGCCCGTCTGGCAGCCAGAGCCGCCAAAGACGCGGTTTTGCGCAAAGGTGCTTTGGAAGGAGGGGGTTTGCCTGGTCTTTTGGCTGACTGCCAAAGCAAAGACGCCTCCATTTCCGAACTCTATATTGTCGAGGGTCCCTCCGCCGGTGGCAGTGCCAAACAGGGCAGGGACCGTAAATTTCAAGCCATCTTGCCCTTAGGCGGAAAAATCTTAAACGTTGAAAGGGCCCCCCTGGACAAAATTGTGAGGTTTGAGGAAATCAAAAATTTGATCATCGCTCTGGGAGTAGGAATAGGGGAGAACATTGCTTACGATAAGTGCCGTTATCACCGCATCGTTATTATGACTGACGCTGACGTGGACGGCGAACACATCACCACCTTACTTTTGACTTTCTTTTTCCGACAAATGCCGGGCCTAATCGAAAAAGGGTACCTTTATATTGCCATGCCACCCTTATATAAAATTTCGCGAGGTAAGAATGTCAATTATGCCTACAGTGACGAAGAGCGCGACCAGATTATGGGGGCAGGAGACCAGGCTGAAAAATTCACGATTCAGCGGTATAAGGGTTTGGGAGAAATGAATCCCAGTCAGCTCTGGGAAACCACTATGGACCCAACCACCAGAACCCTAAAACAAATCACAATTGAAGATACCGAAAAAGCCGATCACTTATTTACCATGCTAATGGGTGAAGAGGTGCCCCCCCGGAAAAAATTCATTCAGACTCACGCCAAGATGGCCAACCTGGATATTTGATATCTAAAGATATCCACACCCTAGGTTTCTACCCCCAATTGGATGTACTTGAAATTCTACTCATGGCAATTTACAATACACATATTACAACATGAATATTCAGTTGATTGCGCTTTTTGTTGCCCCTGCAACCGCCCTGGTGGCCCTCATTTACGGCTTAATCTTGACCCGAAGGGTACTTCGCGTTTCTGAGGGAAGTGAGAAACTTCAACAAATTGGCAAAGCCATCCGTGAAGGAGCCATGAGTTATTTGGCCAGGCAATTTAAGGTGGTTTTACCCATTGTAGTTCTTTTGGCTGTCGTTTTAGGCCTCACTCTTGGCACGGGTATTGGTGTTACTTTCTTGCTTGGAGCTTTATTCTCCGGAGTCATTGGTTATTTTGGCATGTGGATCGCCGTTCGGGCCAATGTCAGAACAGCCAATAGCGCCATCAAAGGTTTAAATCCAGCCCTGTCGGTGGCTTTTGGTGCCGGAACGATTAATGGCATGTTGGTCGTCGGACTCGGACTTATGGGTGTGTCTTTGATTTATATGTGGTCTTATTTTTCCTTTATTTCTCAAGGGGCTGATTTGGTAGCCAAGCACGCCACCGATGTTTTGGTTGGCTATGGCTTTGGAGCGGCCCTTTTGGCTTTATTTATGAGGGTAGGGGGGGGAATATTTACCAAAGCGGCCGATGTTGGTGCTGATTTGGTAGGTAAAGTCGAAAAAGGTATTCCCGAAGACGATCCCCGAAACCCGGCCACCATTGCCGATAATGTTGGCGACAACGTCGGGGATTGTGCCGGCATGGCAGCCGATGTCTTTGAATCTTACGCCATTACCATCGTCGCCGCTATGATTTTGGGCGGGCAGTTGTTTGGCCTAAAAGGCGTGGTTTTCCCACTGTTAGCCCGCTCGGGAGCCGTTTTGACCTCTATTTTGGGCAGTTTTTTTGTGAAAGCTAAAAACGATCAGGAAAACCCGATGAAACCTTTAATCCGCGGCTTTATTGTTTCTGCAGTTTCCGCCATTGTCATATTCATGCTCTTGGCTATATTCTTGCTGCAGGAGCCCCGTGCCGGCTATGCCGCTATTACCGGCATTATCTCCATGTTGGCCTTGTTGTTTGTGACCAAGTATTACACCGGACCGGGTGAGAAACCGATTGTGGCTGTCGCCAAGGCTTCCCAAACCGGAGCCGGAACCAATTTAATTCAAGGCCTGTCTTTGGGTATGGAATCAACTTTTGTTTCCGTTGTAATTATTGCCATTACCATTTTTGCCGGTTATCTGTGTTTGGGTTTTTATGGCATTTCCCTGGCCGGAATGGGCATGTTGGCCACCACGGGGATTATTATGGCTTTGGACACCTTTGGCCCCATTGCCGACAACGCTCAAGGCATGGTTGAGATGGCCAAATTGGGTGGCAAGGCTCCCAAAGTAACCGGTGATTTGGATGCTGTGGGCAACACCACCAAAGCTTTGACTAAAGGTTTTGCCGTAGGCAGTGCCGCCGTGGCCGCCTCCTCTTTGTTTGCCACTTACTTTGAAGCCACCGGCCTTTCTTCGGTAGATATTGCCGTACCCAAAGTTTTCATTGGGCTCCTGTTGGGTTCAGCTTTGCCTTTCCTTTTTTCCTCCCGCCTAATTGGTTCGGTTGGCAGAGCCGCCTTCCAAGTCGTGGAGGAAGTCAGACGTCAGTTCAAAACCATCAAGGGCATCATGGAGGGTAAAACTTTGCCGGACTATTCCAGAGCCGTGGAAATTGTCACCGTGGCCGCTCAAAAAGAACTGGTGATTCCGGCAGCCATTGTGATTGTCATGCCCGTTCTAGTCGGTGTTTTAGGAGCCCAAGCCTTGGGTGGCTTTTTGGGTGGAGTGGTGTCTTCCGGCTTGATGTTGGCCTTCTTCATGTGCAACACCGGAGGCGCTTGGGACAACGCCAAAAAATACGTCGAGGACGGCAATATGGGAGGCAAGGGAAGTGATACTCACAAGGCGGCTGTTGTCGGTGACACGGTCGGGGACCCGCTAAAAGATACCGCCGGTCCAGCCCTAAATCCGATGATGAAAATTGTCAATATTGTGGCTCTCCTGATCGCCCCCTTAGTCATCCGCTTCTTTGGCGTTTAATTATTTAGTGTTACACTTAATTTGTGCTTACTTTTCTATTATTTATAATCCTCTTTTTTTTCAACCCGGCAACAATTTTGGGTCAAGCTGAAATTCCTCCGGAATCTATCATTATTAAATTTAAAGACGGAACCGTTGAGGCGGCCAAACAAAAAGTTTTTTCCCAAACCCAAACTACCAGAACCGGTTTCGTTTCATCCATCAACATCAACACCGCCACTTTTACCGGCGACCTGAACGAAACAGTCAACACCTTAAACTCATATTCCGAAGTTGAATATGCCGAACCGGATTATATTCGAACGCTATCCTTTACCCCCAACGACCCACAATATGGTAGCCAATATTTTTTAAAATTAATCAAGGCAGACAAGGCGTGGGATTTAACACATGGCTCCAGTACCGTTTATGTCGCGGACGTTGATACCGGCATTTCGCCCAACCACCCCGATCTTATTGGAAAAATTGCTAAGACTAAGAATTACTCTACCGACGAGATCATGAATGATTTTAAGTGCCCACATGGAACAGCTGTAGCTGGTGTTTTTGGAGCCGCGACCAACAACAGTGTAGGGGTGGCCAGCGTTGGTTTTGACACCCAAATCATTGCCGCCAAATTACAAAATGTGGTGACTCCTCAGGGCTGTGGGGTCGCAACCTCTGCTCTTTCGGCTGCCATCCACTGGGTAGTCGATAATGGGGCTAGTGTCATCAACTTAAGTATTGGGGGCTACAAACCATCCCAAACAGAACAGGAAGCTGTCGATTACGCCACCAACAAAGGAACTCTAGTTGTAGCCGCGGCCGGCAACGAAAATACCGACAAGATAACCTATCCAGCCAACTACACTGGTGTTTTATCTGTAGCTGCCACCGACAAAAGTGACGGGAGAGCTGGTTTTTCAAATTACGGTAGTTGGGTAGATATTGCCGCCCCGGGAGTGGATATTTTGACCACTTTTTACGACTACTCAATGCCTCAGGGCAAAAAAAACACCTACATCAGCGCCGACGGCACCAGTCTTTCATCCCCAATTGTGGCCGGAGTGGCCGCTTTAATGAAGGCTAAAAACCCCAACCTCACACCCGCTCAAATTGCCGAGAAACTCTGCCAAACTGCCGATAAGATTGGCGGTACCGGCGAATACTGGCGTTGCGGACGGGTTAACGCTTATGCCGCCGTTTTAGCTGCCGGTGGAGGAGGGGAGCCGACCCCAAACCCGACACCCACCTCAACCCCCAGTGCCACTGATTTGATTGTCAAAATTCGCTTTCAGGGCATTGATGTGGCCGCCAATTCACAACTAATTATCCTAAATATCTACCAAAATGGGGCCCAAAAAATCACCGTCACCCAAGAAACCTCCTCCAATAGTGATGGCACCTACGATGTCCGTCTTACCAATCCACAAGACACACTGATACCCGGCACTGTAGCCATTAAGATTAAGGGCCCATCCCACCTGCGAAGAAGTGTTACTTCAATTATTTACACCGGACCGGGCACCACTATCGATCTGACCCAAAACGAAAACCAAATTCTTTTGGCGGGCGATACCACCAATGACAACAAAATCACGATTGAAGATCTTTCTAACATCTCCCGCTACTACACCGATTTCTCAGTTGCTGTTGATAACAATGATACGAGTATGAAGTCGGCCGATATTACCAAAAATGGATTTATTACCATCCAAGACCTGGCCCTGGCTTCCATCAACTGGTCAGATTTGGCCATTAAAGGCGACGAATGAGGCTAGACTTCCTCCAAGTTAGGCTGTAAGATTAATTTCGCCATGGATATCGGTAAAATTAAAAAGACAGAGCTTTCTGAAGAACTATCCAAAAGTTATTTGGATTACGCGATGAGTGTTATCGTCGCCAGAGCTCTCCCCGACATCCGTGACGGCCTAAAACCCGTCCACCGACGCATTCTCTACGCCATGCACATGATGGGTCTGGCCCCAGGAGGGGGCTACACCAAATCAGCCAAGATTGTCGGAGAAGTGCTCGGGAAATTTCATCCACACGGAGATACCGCCGTTTACGACTCTTTAGTTCGTTTGGCTCAAGACTTTTCGATGCGTTACCCCTTGATTACCGGTCAGGGAAACTTCGGCAGTGTTGACGGCGATCCACCGGCAGCCATGCGTTATACGGAAGCTAAGCTATCCAAACTGGCCCCCTACATGCTCCAAGACATTGAAAAGGAAACAGTGGATATGACCGACAATTTTGACACAACGTTAAAAGAGCCGGTTTTTCTGCCATCCCCCTTACCGAACTTACTCTTGATGGGTTCCGAGGGTATTGCCGTGGGTATGGCCACCAAGATTCCTCCCCACAATCTAAGGGAGGTTGTCGCGGCAATAGACAAAACGCTTGAGGCAGGTAAAACCGTGGTCGACACCCAGAGCCAAAACACCAAAACCGATTTTGTCGTCAAAAAAATTAACCTTATTGCTTCCGGAGTCGAAAAAAATCTTACCCACGAAGACATCACTCCCGCATCCCTTTCTTTTGAAAGCGACGTTTTGGTCGAAGACCTAATCGCCGTTTTACCAGGACCGGATTTCCCTACCGGGGGAGCTATTTACGATTCGGCTTCCTTAAAAGAGGTCTACGAAACCGGTCGGGGTCGCATTGTCGTCCGAGGCATTGCCCAAATTGAAGACGGCGAGAAAGGACGCTCCCAAATTGTCATCTCCGAAATTCCCTATCAAGTCAATAAAGCCCTCTTGGTCAAAAATATTGCCGACTTGGTCAAAGATAAAAAAATTGTGGGGATCTCTGACATTCGCGACGAAAGCGACAAAGACGGCATGCGGGTAGTTATCGAACTCAAACGCGACTCACGTCCCAAGGCCGTCTTAAACAACCTCTACAAGCACACCAAACTCCAATCCTCCTTTCCGGCCAACTTTGTGGCCCTGGTCGACGGCACACCCTACACCGTTAACTTAAAACAAATTTTGGTGGAATATGTCCGTCACCGCCAAAGAGTCATTGTTAGGCGAACTATTTTTGAATTAACATCCGCCAAAAAAAGAGCCCATATTTTGGAAGGCCTTAAAATCGCTCTGGACAACCTGGACGCGGTCATCAAAACCATCCGCGAAAGCAAAACCCAGGAAGACGCTAAAAATAATTTGGTGGCCAGATTTGATTTGAGTGAAATTCAAGCCACTGCTATTTTGGATATGCAGCTGCGTCGCCTCGCCGCCCTGGAGCGGGAAAAGATTGAGAAGGAGTATGCTGAAATTAATAAACTCATCGAGGAGTTAATTTCCATTCTCAAAAACCCGAATAAAATCCTAACCATTATTAAGGATGATTTGAAATTACTGGTGGAAAAAGTCGGTGACGAACGCAAAACCAAAATCTACAAGCAAAAATTGGGTGAGTTTTCCGAGGAAGATTTGATCCCAAAAGAGGAAGTCATCATTGCCATGACCAAAACCGGCTATATTAAAAGACTGTCCCGCGCCACCTTTAAGTCTCAACGCCGGGGCGGCAAAGGGGTGGCCAGCATGGCCATGAAAGAAGAGGACGAAATTGACCAGTTGGTTTCTTCTTCCACCCACGACTCTTTGCTGTTTTTCACCGATCGCGGCCGGGTTTTCGGGGCCAAAGTGTGGGACTTGCCGGAATCAAGCCGGCAGAGTAAAGGCCAGGCTGTTGTTAACTTAATTAATATTTCGGGGGACGAAAAAATTATGTCTATTTTGCCGGTAGGGGAGGGCGGTAAACATTTTTTGATGGGTACCAGAAAAGGTGTCGTTAAGAAAACCGCTCAAACCGAATTTGTAAATATGCGAGCCTCGGGCATCATTGCCATCAGACTGGACGCCGATGACAGCCTGGTTTCGGTTCAAGAAACCAATGGTGATAACGACATTCTCTTGGTAACCAAAAGGGGGTTGGCTATCCGTTTCCCCGAAAGCAATGTCCGACCCATGGGTAGAGCCACCTCCGGTGTCACCGGTATGAAATTGACCCCCGGTGATGGTGTCATCAGTATGGATGTTTTTCCGGCCAAGGAGGAAAAACCGGAAGACAAACGTAAAAAAACTTTCCGCGACATTTTAACCATCTCCGACAGGGGTATGGGCAAACGCACTCCGGTGAGGCTTTTCCCTCGCCAGAGGCGAGCCGGTAAAGGGGTCAAGGCCAGTGTTGTGACCGACAAAACAGGCAACCTGTCTTCGGCTATCGCCGTCACCGAAACCATTGACCAGTTAGTTATTACTTCCGCTCAAGGCCAAGTAATCAAACTCCCGTTAAAAAACATTCCCCAATTAGGACGGGCCACCCAGGGAGTGATCCTGATGCGTTTTGCCAACAAATCCGACCACGTGACCGCTGTCGCTACTCTCGACAAACCCGACGAAGAAAATCTTTAACCTCGGAGGTTAAA